>JARRLM010000219.1:0-4474 GCA_037386985.1 Acidobacteriota bacterium
GAGACAGCACGAATAGGGAATGGGTTCAAGGACCGCTTTTCAAGCAGCACCCTTTCTTTGGACTCCATGTGCAAGGCTCATCCTGTTTTTGGGAAAAATCTATCTTTCATAAAATTAGGGCAGGGAATAATAAACCCCGGTCCTTGAACCCATTCCCTATTCGTGCTGTCTCTGCTTCAGGTAAAATTGGTCCCATTGGACTTTTCTCCGATCCTGACTTCTTGAGGCATCCTTGGTCAATTTTAACAACTAAATCTTTACCGTATATATAAAACTTTATGCAAGACGAGTGAAATTTGCGAAAATAGGTACTGACGTAGTAATCTATTTAAATACATTGATGTTCTTATTACATTTTAAGAACTATGGTCACCTTAAGGAATGCCGTGGATAGGATAATTGATTATCCGGTAATAGCAATTTCGAAATTTAATTCATTCTCGGTCGTTAAAGAAGTGGAGAAATCCTGCAACGCTTTGGGCTGGGGAAAGGGATATTTTGAAGATCTGAGCTATTTTGACAACTCCGGACTTTTATGGCCAGTTATTAAAGCCAACCTATCCAAAAAAATAAACATTATCGACAAAGTGTTGAATCGGCCTTTATCCGTATCCCTGGAATTTGGCGATCCGAGAGAAAATGCGCTGGAATTCGTCAAAGAGCTTATGTGTGAATTGATCGATAATGATGTCCATAATTTATATGATCAATTCGTCGACCATTCGGAACTCAAAGAATTAATAAAAAGAGCGAAAACACCGGGAGAACTCATCCAGCTTGCGGGAAACCTTGGAGAAAGCTGAAAGCCTTATCGGGCAAAGTTGATAAAAGAAACGCTCTCCTCATTTTGTTTTCTACTCATCAAACATGTCAAAGAAAATAGCCGGCACAGGCAGAAATTCAAATTTTTCATGAGCAATAAGAAAAGAGAGATGAATCATATTCACAGGGATCCAATCGACTCAGCTCTGAAATCATTCTGGCTTGACAGGGCAAAGAAAGCGCCCTCAAAAGAGGATATAAAAAAACACCTGCAAGAGGAAAATGCGTTTGTTTCTGGAATTGGCGATAGAGCTTCTGATGTTAGCTGAAAGCGGCTGCGCACGGTAAAAATCACTATTTTTTATACGGAGGGCTAATGTTGCTCCAAAATAGAAACCATAAATATTTATGGATAGTTCAACTCATGATAGCTGTTACGGGACTATATAGTTCTATTTCGATCGCCCAAGAGCAGGCTGATCCAGCGGGTGAAAAGCTAAGCGCCTTAACTGTAGCTGTAACGTCAGGTGATATTGCTGAAGTTCGCAGACTGCTCGACACGGGTGTCGATATTAATCCAACCACAGACAACGAAGCGACACCACTTATTTTGGCATCACGGAATGGCCATACAGAAATTGTCAGGCTATTATTAGATGCCGGTGCAAATGCCAACGCCAATCCATTTAAATACACACCTCACCGCGATTGGGAAGTTTCCTACACTCCAACTGCCCTATTGCCGATGATTCTTCAATCTGAAATTTCATATGACGCTACTGCGCTTCACGCGGCATCACAGAATGGCCATATAGAAATCGTCAGACTGCTGCTGGAGGCTGGGGCAAAGGTAGATGCTCAAGGTAATGACGATGCTACCGCGCTTCATGCGGCCTCACAGAATGGCCATGCAGAAATCGTCAAACTGCTGCTGGAGGCTGGAGCAAATGTGGATGCTGAAATAACCAGAGCCTTCTATAGAGAAATGGATCATCTCCTTGACTCAATGATGGTATTAGAGTCCTTACATCCTCCTATGGCGGTTCTCAATTATCACACGCCCCTGATTCTGGCATCACAGAATGGCAATGTAGAAATTGTCAAACTGTTACTGGAGGCCGGAGCAAAGGTAAATGCTGCAACTTACGCCGGTACAGCGGTGGGAGCAGCTTCACAGAATGGGCATGTGGCGACAGCAAAACTTCTGATCGAAAGTGGGGCAGATGTAAATGCAGCGACAATGGATAATGTTACGGCTCTGCATTTGGCTTCACAGAATGGTCACCTGGAAATAGTGAAACTTCTACTCGATTCCGGTGTAAACATTAATACAAAGGGAGAAATTGAGGGCGAGAATTATACCGCATTAGATTTAGCAGATATTAACGGTCATACTGCAATAGTAAAAATTTTAAAGGAATACATCGGGAAGCAATAGCCTGGACTCCCCATCAGCAATATCATCATCCTGAACTGGTTTCCACATTATCGACATTAGCGTTACGATCTGGAAGGTAAGTAACCAACAGCTTTCCTCGAACCTCGATTTCAGACCGGAACGAGAGATCACCGGCATTATTTCTTGACAATAAACAACTCTTTCCATAACTTGCCTACCGGAAAGCAAGCTCTTATCTTAGGGAAAAGACCATGAAGAATTCATTCCGAAATTTCTCCCATCTCCTTTTCTGGACTCTGATTTCAGCATATATTTTATCGCCGGTTCGGGTCATTCAGAGCGCTGAAAATTCTTCAGACAGTTATGTCTCCGTAACGACAAGTGATATCAACATTCCTCTTGATCAGCTCCAGTGGCTCGTGAAGCCATTGACCAAAGAGGAACTGAACGACGAGGCCGAAGCCTGGCAAAGTATCCTGAAACAGAAGGTTAAAGAGATCAGTGCCGACGAAATCTCAGTTAAGCGACAAAACGAGCAGATCGAAAAATCCGAGGACGTTGCCGACGCTGCTAAAGAAGCCGGAGAGGCCGCAAAAGAAGCTGAGGAGATACAACAAAAAGCAGCCGGCCAAGGCGATACTACCACAGCTGAAAAGGCTGCTGAAGCGGCGGAAGAGGCATTAAAGAAAGTCGAAGAAACTAAAAAAGCAGTGGAAGAAGTCAATAAGGCCGAGGCAACAGCCCAGAATGACGAAATTAGCCGGATAGCGCAACAGGTCGTGCAACAGGTACAGGAACAAAAAATAGAGGAAGGCAGATCTGCCGCTGACGCTCAAACAACCGGCGAGGTTGCCATATCGGATATAAATACGCAGGCCCTGCCGCCTTCTGAAAATTTGGAATCCGTCGCGCAAGAGGCACAAGTCAAGGCGGAGACCGAAGCCGAACAGAAAACCGAACTGCTTGCGACACTCACAGAACTGCGTACGGATCGTACCGCCCTGATTGAACGCTTCAACGTCGTGCTCGATGAACTCAAGGCCAAAGGTGGAGATGTAGAAGAGTATGTGAAATATCGTGATGCGGTCGCCGAGGTGATCGTCGACGTCTCCGACTCTTCGGCGGCGTGGACCTTCATCAAAGGCTGGCTCGCCTCGGAAATAGGGGGCGTCAAATGGGCCATGATCCTCAGTAAATTCGTTTGCATACTGGCGCTGTTTTACCTTTTAGCGATCCTTATCGGTAAGGCCGTCCAAAAGGCTACTGCATCCGCGAAAAACATGTCTCAGTTGCTGAAAGACTTCATGAACACCTTTGCCCGCCGCAGCATCATAGCTATTGGCCTGCTGGTTGCCGCTTCGGCGCTGAATATCCCGATAACACCTCTTATAGCCATCATCACGGCCGCCGGCCTGGTAATTGGTTTGGCCTTGCACGGTACCCTCAGTAATTTTGCCAGCGGAGTGCTTCTTCTGTTCTATCGCCCTTTTGATATCGGCGACCTGATCGATGCGGGGGGCACTACAGGAACCGTATCTTCCATGAATCTCATGTCCACCATCATCCGAACCCTGGATAATAAGGTGAAGGTCGTTCCCAATAACAGCATTTGGGGCAGTGTCATCACCAACATTTCACGCACTGAACGACGACGCGTCGACATGGTATTCGGAATCAGCTATTCTGATCCCATTGACCGCGCTCAAGCCATTTTAGAAGAAATCGTCAAGAACCATCCGGACACACTGGAGGATCCCCCACCGGTAGTCCGTGTACACGAACTGGGTGATTCCTCGGTAAACTTTGTCGTCCGACCCTGGGTACTTCCGGCCAAGTACTGGGAAGTATATTGGGATGTCACGCTGAAGGTTAAAGAAGAGTTCGATCGACAGGGAATAAGTATCCCCTTCCCGCAGCGTGATGTGCACCTCTATCCTGAATCTAAAAAACCGAGTCCGGAAATCCCCGCCACGGAAGATCCCGCCCCGCGATGATGGTCGGCCTCTCCCGTCCCTTCCCCTGCGTCAGAAGAAGATAATCCCGGCCAGTATGCGTACCCAAGTGGGGAAGGAAGGTGCCTCCAGGACGCAAGAGGATATATCCGGTTACAGGATCAGATATAGGGTGGGAGTCTGAATCGGGGAGATGTTTCAAGCGGTGACGCTTGTTTTATCTCCTTCCAGATTCGCGAGCTGCCACTAACCCGCAATTCTCACAAGACTTCTACTGCGGCGGCGTAACCGCATGCGTCTGGCTGCGGTCCCAATTCATGCTTTGCATGAATTGGGCTTACGCTCCCTCGGACTCCTCGAC
>JARRLM010000220.1:0-7116 GCA_037386985.1 Acidobacteriota bacterium
GTCGTAGGCCTGTCGGGTCTGTTTTTGGGATTGCCGCCTATGGCCGCGGTAATAGGATGGTCCACCCAGCCCTTCCCGACCGGACACATGAAGGCGATACGGTAATTAAAATGGAGAAATTTCCATTCACCGTCTTCTTTAACATAGTCGACGATATATTTCCCCATGCAAAGATTCTGGTTGCATTGTTCGCCTCTGATCATCGACACAAACCCGTGCGAATGCCAGATACCTCTCGCTTCAGTCCCTTTTTTGTTGATCTCGATAACCGGATTGCAGGTCATATGAACGGCAAGCCAACCGGGCGATCTTTGCATGATGTTCACATCGAACACCTCAGTCCAGAATCGCCTGACGCTGTCCAGACCTTCGTAAACACCGCTATCCTCAATCTCCATTGTTACGCCCTTTGTCTTGCAGGCAAACAGATCGGGAACTTCGGAATTTCTCCCTACATAATACAAATGTGAATAGGTGGACATCAGCTTCCATATTTCCAGATAATCCTTTGCCTGCGCATTTTCCGCTACCTGCTCTTGAAGCTGTTTCGTCTGGTTTTGAAGCTGTTTTATTGCGGTTTCCAATTGTTTCTGGGTCATTGCCATTTCCGAGATCTCTCCTATATTAAAAGAACATCAAAATGGAAGGCTCTCCTCACATTCGGGATCGCTGCCGGTGAAATAATCCCCGGCAGCATTTGCTTCCGCATTAAAACCCGTTCGCGATTACAGCTTTCTCCGGAAAGGCGAACTGTCGGCTTCTGTGGCTTCCTCACCCATACAGAAAGACAGCGCTTAATTACAGTGACGATCACTGTAATTAAGGCTAGAGGGGTTTATTTGAAGGCGGCGCGCAAAGCCGCTGCCGCCTGCTGTAAGGCCATGCCACCCCGGTCGATCACTTCACCCATGGTAAAAAAGCCGTGGATCATTCCGTTGTAGCGTGTGAGTTGCACCGGAGTGCCGGCCGTATGCAAGCGTTCGGCATACCGTTCGCCTTCGTCGCGAAGCGGGTCGAACTCCGCAGTGACGATCAGCGCCGGAGGCAGGCCCGCGAAGTTGCCGGCCCGCAGCGGAGAGGCATGAGGATGGCGCCGGTCGACATCTTTCGGGACGTAATGATTCCAGAACCACTGCATGGCCGCTTTGGTCAGAAAGTACCCCTCGGCATTTTCGCTGTAGGAAGGAGTGTCGCATGCGCCGTCTGTTGCCGGATAGATAAGGAGCTGAAACTGTATCGCCGGCTCCCCGCGATTGCGCGCGATCTGTGCCACGACAGCTGCGAGATTGCCGCCTGCACTGTCGCCGCTTACGGCTAAACGCGACGGATCGCCGCTGAAGCCGGAAGCATTCGCCGAAGCCCACTGCGTCGCGTAATAAGCATCGTCTACTGCTGCCGGGAAAGGATGTTCCGGAGCGAGCCGGTAACCGATGGAGACAACCATGCATCCGCTCTTGTTGGCGAGGATTCGACAGAGCCCGTCGGACGACTCGATGTCGCCGAGCACCCATCCGCCGCCATGGAAGTACACCAGCACCGGAAACGGTTCCTTTCCGAATGGGGTATAGATCCGGGCCGGGATCTCCCCGCCCGGACCCGGCAGCATCCGGTCTTGCGCGCCCGCAACGGGTTCAGGAATACCCTGCATGGATGCCAGGGCCTTCGAAGCCTCGCGCGCTTCTTCGACAGACAGCTCGTTGATGGGCGGATTGCCGGATTGTTCCATTTGAGTCAGAACCGTGCGGGCCTGAGGATCGAGAGCCATACAACCTCCATTCGGTATAGACGCCGTTTCGACCGGGGCGGTGATATTCTGCCATAGCCGACAGCGTAAATGAACCTTCGTTTTACAACCGGCTCCGACCCGTTATTCCGCAACTCTTTCGATAGGATTACCGAATTATAACTCTTTCGATTCAAATTTAGCTTGCATGTATGGGGCGCGCATTTTTAATATATATTAACAATTTCATAGCATTCTATGGAGGACAGGAATTATCGCTGCGGGCTGCCGCTCAATTGCGCGCCGGTTTCAGCTCAACCACAGGTCCGGGCCCGCCTTATGAAAGGAGCATATGCCTAAACAAGCCGTTCATATGATAGTCACAGGCTGTTTCCTGGTTTTGTCCGTCATGGTTTCCGCCGGGCATTCACAGGATATCTCCGGCCGCCTTGAAGTCATGCAGAAAGAGCTGAATAGAAATTTTGAAACTCTCCGGAAAGAGAAGGCTCCTCCCTATTACATGAGTTATTCGATCGATTCCGTTCGAACTCAATTCGTAACAGGAAATTTCGGAGCCATTCTAAACAAGGCCGACAACAAGTCTTCCTATTTAAGAGTCGATGTCCGGACAGGATCCTATCACCTTGACAGTTCACACGAGCTTCGGGGCAGTTCTACAAGCTCGCTGCTCGGGAGATTGAGCGAAAGCATTCCGGTACCCATTTATGAATCGCCCGACGCCCTCAGGATCATTCTCTGGAGAGAAACGGACAAGGCGTACAAAAACGCCGTGGATTCCCTGGCCAGAGTGAAATCGCAACAGAGCCTCATGGTGAATGAAGAGGACCAGTCCGACGACTTTTCCAAAATCGAGCCGCTCACGGCCATGGAAGAACCGATTGAAGTGTCCGTGGACCTCGACCTGTGGGCCGACCGGATCCGGAAATATACCGAAGGATTCAAGAAATATCCCTTCATTCTCAGTGCAGGCGGATCGTTCCGCAACGAGATTCGGCAAAAATTTTTCGTGAACACAGAGGGAACAAGCGTATCCGTGCCGACCATTTACATGAACCTGCAGATTTCCGCAGTCGCAAAAGCGGACGACGGAATGGAACTTCCCCTTTACCTGAGCTACTTCGGATTCGAAGAATCGGATTTCCCCTCTGAGGACCGGGTACTGGCGGATGTCCGCTCGATGATCGAGACCCTGGACAGGCTGCGAACGGCTCCCCTGGTCGAACCGTTCACCGGACCTGCCATTCTTTCAGGCAAAGCGAGCGGCGTTTTCTTTCACGAAATTCTCGGGCACCGCCTGGAGGGGCATCGGCAGAAAAGCGAATCGGAAGGCCAGACTTTCAAAAAGCAGGTAGGCAAACAGATACTGCCGGAATTCCTGTCCGTCATCTTCGATCCAACAATAAAAGAGTTGTACGATTACAAGTTGTCCGGATATTACAGTTTCGATGAAGAAGGCGTCAGAGCCCGGAAGGTAACCACCGTCGACAAAGGCATTCTTGAAAATTTCCTAATGAGCCGATCTCCGATCGAGAACTTTCCCAACTCCAACGGACACGCCAGAAGCCAGCCGGGGAGAAAACCTGTCAGCAGGCAGTCCAACCTGATCGTTCACTCGGATAAAACCATGTCGGAGGAGCGATTGCGGCAAGCATTGATCGAAGAATGCGTGAAGCAGGACAAGGACTTCGGGCTGATCTTTACCGAGATCTCGGGCGGGCAGACAACGACGGGACGATCTTCCCCTAATGCCTTCAACGTAACGCCCCTGGTCGTATTCCGGGTTTTTACCGACGGCAGGCCGGATGAGCTGGTGCGGGGCGTGAATCTGATCGGAACCCCATTGACGACTTTCGGAAAAATCATCGCCACGGGATCCGAGGTGGAAGTGTTCAACGGAACGTGCGGCGCCGAAAGCGGGTCCGTTCCCGTGTCGGCCGTGTCCCCCTCTGTACTTGTTTCCGAAATCGAGGTTCAGAAAAAATCGAAATCACAGGAAAAGCCGCCCATTCTCCCTCCGCCCACAACAACGTTGAGAAGCATCCGACAGGAGACAAAATGAAAAAATACTTTGTTACGGTACTGATTCTACTGGCGTACCAAGTCGCCGCCCGGGCGCAGGAGCCGGTCCTGATGCGCGCCATGGAAGATGAAATGGCTCGATCCATGGAAGAATTGAAACTGGACGGCAAGGAGGGACCCTACTATCTTTCCTACCTTGTAATGGATTCCTACCAGTTGAGCATCCGCGCCGATTCAGGCGCCATCATCGCGAATCCCGAAAACCACTTCAGGAGGCTGTCGATCAATTTGAGAGTAGGCGATTATAACCTGGACAATTCGAATTTTTTAAGCCTCGGTTCGACGTCTCAATTATCGCAATTGCTGTCTGCCAGCGCTTCATTGTCCATTGACGACAATTACGATGTCCTGCGAAGACAGATTTGGCTGGCCACAGACCGTACTTACAAAAACGCTCTGGACATGCTCGACAAGAAGAAGGTCTCGATTCAAAATACAGTCCAAACGGAAGAAAGGGTGCCTGACTTCAGCAAAGGCGCCGCAACCTCTTTCTTTGCCGAGGAAGCATCCCCGGCAATACAGAAAGATCGATGGATCCAAACGGTGGATAAGCTTGCCAGTTTATTTCCTGCCCAACCGCTTATCAGGAAATCGAAAGTGACCGCAAGCGTCACGATTAAAAATTCCTATTACGTAAATAGCGAAGGGGCTCTGAGCTATGCGGCGTCCCGCCCCGAAGAATTGCCGGCTGTGGAGCGGATGCAAAACGACATTAAGGCAATGATTCAGGATCTGCTGACAACACGTTCGGCGCCTGTTGCGGAGGACTACAGCGGACCGGTGCTTTTCACGGGACAGGCGGCCGGAGATCTGTTCGTCCAGGGAATCGCACGTTTTCTTAGCGGAACGAAAGCTCCCCTTTCGGACAGGGAACAGATCAGTTCCCTGCTCGGTCCCATGTCGGAAAATCCTTTTCTGAAAAGAATAAACAGAAGAGTGGCTTCCAATTTCATATCAATGAAAGCGATTCCGACGCTGAAGAATTATGACGGCAGGAAGCTTCTCGGCTCCTATGAGATCGACGACGAAGGCGTTCGGGGCCAGGATGTCCAGTTGATCCAGGACGGCATGCTGAAAAACCTTCTGACCACACGCACGCCAGTGAAGGGCTTCAATCAATCCAACGGGCATTTTCGCGGCGGCGCGCCCGTTCCCAGCGTCATCCATATTACATCGACGAATGCCTTATCTTCCGAGGACCTCAAACAGGAGCTCATCCTCGCGATAGAGGACGAAGGGCTTCCTTACGGGTACATGGTCAAAGGCCTCACTCCCCCATCGGAAGTCGCAGAATTAGCCGGTTCCAATCTCCTTGCCGGTCTTCGGTCGCAGTCGGGAGCACCAACGGCGACACAGTTCACCCTTACCAGGCCCTGCTCGGTTCTGAGAGTTTATCCCGACGGGAAAGAAGAACCGGTCCGCGGGATTGAATTCAGAAGTCTGAACATCAGCGCCCTCAGAAATATCGTGGCGACATCCGATGATGAGATTGTCTACAACTATCCCGCAAACGCGGCCGGCTCGGCTGCGAGCACGCTGGGAAGCATCGCCGCCCTTCTTGGCGGAGGCATGCTGGGCGGCGATTATTACTCGACGGTTATCACGCCATCGCTCCTTATCAACGAAATCGACCTTAAAAAGATATCCGGCAATTTCGAAAAACCGCCCATCGTCGATCCGCCGATGGCGAAATGAATATTCAGAATAGAATTTTACAAACCATGCCACTGATTGGGTGAAATCACCCAGAATTCTGCCCCCTAACCCGGCGCCAAACGATGGGTGTCCAGGATTTCCACCAGGATTTCCACACTATCAAACAATGGGTGTCCAGAATTTCCTCATGTACAATGCAGGTATGCGACCTTTGGGCTTCATTGCTTTGTTATCAAGATTCTGCCTGATACTGCTCGTAACCTGTTACATCGGCTGCACAGATACCCCGGAGGATCCGGGATCAACCGCAAACTACCCAATCGGCCCTCTCGAGCCGGTCCCCGCAATACGGCAGCGTCCGGAATGGAACCGGTTTACGATATTAGTCTGGCAATGGCAAAACAACGTACTCGAAGACAAGGGACTTTATGAAAAAGCGGGCCTGTTCGGTTTCCATATCGATCGCGGCAAAGGAAAGGACGATTTGGTCCAATTCTCCCTGGATCACAAATTCCCATATTACGTGGATCATGCGGCCGGAAAAGGCATTCTCTACCTGAGCCGTGATCTCAGACCCCGGGTAACCGGGAAACGCTCCCTGCTGATCCGGCCACAAAGTCTGGCCGATCCGGAAGTGATCGCCGAACTGAAGGAACAGATCCTCGCTAATGTCCAAACCACGAAAAAGGGCTTCGTTTACGCGTATGCTTTTGACGATGAAATATCTCTCGGTTCATTCAACTCGCCGGCTGAAGTAGACGTACATCCGCTGTCGATCGCATGGTATAGAAAATGGCTGGAAGCACGCTATGGACAAATCCGGAAACTGAATGAAGCATGGGACTCGGATTACGGTTCATTCAGTGAAATTCGACCGGTCAGCTTCGAGGATGTACGCAAATCCGCGTCAGCCCCGCCGATAAAAAACTGGAACCTGTCCCGCTGGATGGAATGGCGGCACTTCATGGATTACGAGTTCGCACAGGTCCTTGCCGAATTGACCAAGTACACGAACAAACTCGATCCCGACATCCCGGCCGGCTTCGTTGGAGGCCAGGAACCTTCCGCTTACGGGGGCTATGATTATGCCCTGCTCAGCAGGGCCGTGCAGTGGATGGAAGGCTCCGGCGATTTACTTCACTCCTTCTGGAACAAACCACGCCGGCCGGTCGTCGAGACCTTTCATACCACCGGATCCTATAAGACCGACACATGGACGCTATGGAAGCGTCTGGCTCATGGGGACCAGGCAACCATCGCCTGGCCGGAAGGGTGGTTCCGTACCGATAACTCATCCGGAAAGCGTGACAGTTCGGATGAAATCAAGTCGCTTTCACCCGTTTTTCAGGAAATCCAGGGATCCTCCAGTGAATTTATCGTCAACCCGAGCACCTATCTGGAAACAGACCCAATCGGCATTTATTACTCGCACCCCAGTATCCGGGTCGGCTGGGCGATGGACAGTATCACTCACGGCCGTACCTGGCCGAATCGCTTGTCAAGCCTGGATGACGATAATCTCTCGGCCGGCTGGTTGAGGCGGTCCTGGTGCAGACTCCTGGAAGACCTCGGTTATCGGCCTGCTTTCATCAGCTATCTTGATGTAAAAGAGAAAAGAACAGACCTTGCAGCACAGT
>JARRLM010000220.1:7140-7956 GCA_037386985.1 Acidobacteriota bacterium
TCATAATCCTGCCCCGGGTGATTTGTCTTTCAGATACCGAAGCGGAAGCCCTGGCGGCATTTGTAGAGTCGGGAGGATTGTTGATTGCGGATTCTCTTACCGGATTGCTTACGGAAACCGGACGCGGACGCCCATCCGGCGCGCTGGACGACCTGTTCGGAATAGTGAGAGATGAGTCAAAAGGGTACCTTGACGGGAAGAGCCTTACCGAAATCGACGCCGAATACGGGGACAGACCTTTTCCCGATCGCCTCCATGCATACAACAATTCAGTCCGTCACGGCTCAACGGTCGTCTACGAGAGAGGCACGGATCAGACATTAGCCCGAAGGAGATTCGGCAAGGGGAAAACTTTCTATCTGAATCTCACACCCCTTGCGTATTCCTATTTCCCGTATCGAAACGGGAACATGGGGAAGGAATTTCGGGCCATAATCAGGCAGGAATTAGAATCGGCAGGGCTTTATCCGAGAGTGACAACCGACATTCCCTTCACAGAAACTCTTCTCTGGCGCAACGAGGATCGTTACCTGCTTGCGGTTGTGCAAAACGCAGGAGAAATGATTCAAAAGGAAAGCCAAAAGATTCACATTCGCTTCAACCTTGCCGCTACAGGCACCACAAATATTCGGACCGGCCGGGTTTTTTCAAATCCGGTGTCATTTACGGATTCCTTTAATCCATGGGAAGCCGCATTCTATTCATTTAACTTCACCGATCCCTGAACATCAAATCAGAAGTTAAAACTCGCATAGGCTCTGCCGTTACGGTAGTCACAGGACTTCCGGCTGAGCCGGAGCGGTGATCGTGTGAGTC
>JARRLM010000221.1:0-4470 GCA_037386985.1 Acidobacteriota bacterium
CGTGCAGTCGCGATGGGGATGGGCGTTTTCTTCCGTGGGCCGGCCATGAGTAGCCCATCGGGTGTGTCCGATTCCATAGTTGCCGGATAGAGGTTGCTGTTCCAGGGAGTGAATCAGGTTGGACAATTTCCCCGGGGTTCTTCTCAGTGAAACTTTACCGTTATTTACTACAGCCAGTCCTGCAGAATCGTATCCGCGATATTCAAGTTTTCGAAGTCCGTTGATAATAAGGGGTACTACAGGTTTTGAACCTACATATCCCACAATTCCGCACATATATCACCTTCCGGTTATGACCGCGGTTCCGGGTGTCCCTCGTGTATTCCCGTCGGGTATACACAACAAGTATCTGTGTTACAATCCCGGTCAGCGCCCTCCTGTTTGGGAGAATTATAAATGATGGTTGAAAAAGGGGCAACTATTGGATTGATTCGATAGGACCGGATGTACAATGGGACCCTGCTGGGAACGCACCGTCTTAAATGGTTCGGTGTCCGAATGCGGATTCAGAGGAAACAGCCAGAATGCTCCAGCCATCGACTGGGGGCCCCAGCTGAAGCTTGGGGGGCGAAGCTCCGACCTACGGTCGGAGTTCTTCAGACTGTAACTTTAATTTGAGGTGGATTATGGAAATGAACACCGTTCGACTCGCTATTCCCGACGACTGCAATGTTATCGTGGGCCAAAGTCATTTCATAAAAACGATCGAGGATCTATACGAAGTTTTTACTTCCAGCTGCCCAGGCTGCAAATTCGGGATTGCGTTCTGTGAGGCTTCAGGTCCATGCCTGGTTCGTGTTGAGGGAAACGATCCGGAATTGAGTAAACGTGCCGCTGAAAACGCCCTGAGTATGGGCACCGGGCATGCATTCATCTGCCTGATGAAGGACGCGTTTCCTATTAATGTGCTGAATGCCGTCAAGGCCTGCGCCGAGGTTTGTTCTATTTATTGTGCTACGGCAAATCCGGTGGAGTTGATAATAGCGGAAACGGATCAGGGCAGAGGCATCCTGGGCGTCATCGACGGATCCTGTCCCAAGGGAGTCGAGACGGCTGAGGATGTGAAGACCAGGAAAGAGTTTCTGCGGACAATTGGATATAAAAAATAACGTTTTGCATTAGAATGCTGTAGGGTGATTTCAAAAGCTGTAGAGCGACATCCCGGTTTCTCGGTAAAGACCGAGTTGATGCTTCCGGTTTGAGAGAGTGGGATAGTCCTGACTGCTGGAATCCACCTTCTTGCCTTTTTAGCGAAGCAGGAGATTTTATGATAAGTGTGGAAGAAGCTCTTGGCATCGTATTTTCCAATTTACCGGAGAAAAAAGTTGAAAAGGTGCCGTTTCAATCCTCCTTAAATCGTGTGCTGGCTGAGAATCTTCCTGCTACATGTAACATTCCACCCTTTAACAGGTCTGCTATGGATGGGTATGCTGTTGCTTCTGCGGATGTCAAAAATGCGCCTGTTGAACTAGATATTGCGGGCGAAAGCCGTGCCGGGGGAGGAATGCCCGGAATAATATCCCCCGGACAGGCCATGTCGATCATGACGGGAGCCCCTGTTCCCGAGGGTGCAGATGCGGTTCAGATAATTGAGGAATGCCGGATTTCAGATGATGGGAGGAAGGTCACAATATTAAAACCGGTCGGTACACGGGAGAATATTGCATTGCAGGGGTCGGAAGCTGCAAAAGGTGAAATTGTGCTTAAAGCCGGCCATCGTGTCGGCCCAGCAGAAATTGCAGTGATGGCCATATTCGGGTACAGCCGGGTGATAGTCTGGAAAAATCCGGAGATTGCCATATTTGCCACCGGAGATGAATTGGTCGAGATCGATCAAACACCCCGCCAGGATCAGATCCGTAATTCCAACGCCTATTGTCTTCTCAGCCAGTTGGAGTATATGGGGTTGAAATCGGAATATCTGGGTATTGTAAAGGACAACAAAGACGAGTTGCGACGGAAGATGCTGCGGGGACTCGAACGGGATGTGCTTATCATCACCGGCGGTGTTTCAATGGGAGAGTACGACTTTGTCCAGGATGTTTTTCAGGAGCTTGGACTGGAGATACTTTTCAGCAAAGTGGCGATAAAACCGGGCAAGCCCACTGTATTTGCACGCAAAGGCGATACTCTTATTTTTGGGTTGCCCGGAAATCCGATTTCCGCACTGGTTACTTTTGAATGTTTTGTACGTCCTGCGCTCGGCAGTCTCTGCGGCATGGCGCGACCGGAACTGCATAGAATGAAGGGCGAACTGCTGGATGATATGAGACAGTCTTCGGGGAGGATGGCGTTTTTCCCGGCCTGGGTGTTCTGGGATGAGGGAGGACTCAAGGTGGAGCCGCTCCGCTGGAAGAGTTCGGCTGATATCATAGGTTTCACCGGAGCGAATGCGACGTTTATATTTCCCCGAAACAGGGATCATCTGAAGCGGGGAGAGACCGTCGAGGTGATGCTGTTGCCCGACTTCTTTTTCCGCCAGCGATAGCCTGCATTTCTCACAGGGTTTTGGCACGAGTCCATTGGAATATGAATTGCTATGGCTAAGAAAAAATCGACTATCAAACTAACTCACCTGGATTCTGAAGGGAAAGCGCGTATGGTGGATGTTACGGCAAAGGCTGCTACATCCCGGCGCGCCACCGCGGAATCCTTTATCCGGTTATCGAAAAAAACGCTCTCTCTGCTGCAGAAAGGGAATTTGCCTAAAGGGAACGCTTTGGAAACCGCCAGGCTTGCAGGAATTATGGCTGCAAAGCTGACTTACAGCCTCATCCCGTTATGCCACCCGTTGCTTTTAACCCATGTAGGTGTTGACGCGGAACCCGAGAGCGATGGAGTGCGATTTCTGGCCACTGTCAGATGTTCCGGATCCACGGGAGTCGAAATGGAAGCTCTGACGGCAGCATCGGTAGCGGCGCTGACTCTTTACGATATGGTAAAAGCGGTCGAAAAAGGTGCTACTATTGAAAAGGTGCGTTTGCTGGAAAAAAGCGGAGGGAAAAGCGGCTCTTACAAACGCACCGTATGATGAACCGGTCCTCAGTTCTTGAAATTGGTTCGATCCGCAGATAAGGCTTTAGGAGGTATCGTTTCGCGTTCCCCGTTTTGGATTTAGCGGGGAACGAAAAGCAGGTGAAGCCTGTCGGCTAAAGCGGGAGTCAGGTATATGCCGATTTATGAGTATTATTGTGGCCAATGCAGCAAGAGGATGAGTTTCCTGGTGCTGAGTCCGGCTGGGTTCAAGCCCTTATGTAAATACTGCGGGAGCGGGGAAGTAGAGCAGCTTTTTTCACGTTTTGCCTCCCCTAAATCAGAGGAAAGTCGCCTGGAATCCCTGGCAGACCCTTCGAACCTGTCAGGACTGGACGAAAATGACCCCAAGAGCGTTGCTCGATGGATGAAGAAGATGGGAAAAGAGATGGGCGAGGACTTCGCAGGTGAAGATATCGATCAGCTTGCGGAGGAGGCGGCACAAGAGGCGGCCGGTGTTGGAGATCCGGCAAGCACAGGAGATTCTTCTTCGGATGATCTGTAGTATGGCCTAATTCCCCATGTAGGAACTCAAAATACATCCCTCCTCATTCAAAGGGGAACGGGAAACGGGAAGCCGTGTAGACGGATATGGATGTAAAACCTGGTAATATTGAAGAAATTGAAGATCTGTCCGAACGCTATCCGGATATACCGGTTGAGGCGATTGTCAAAGAAGATCTTCTGCGTCGAGGTCTGGGATGGGCTCCGGAAGCGCTCTCGATCGCAGCCCGTTTCAAGCGCAAGGCGTATTTTATTTTCTCATTCGACATGGTCCCGATTTCGGATATGGGGCAGAAGGAGTTTTCCAAGGCGCCGGAAGAAATTCGCCTTGTAGGCGGTCCCTATCATTTCAATCCCACAATCGTTTCTGTTCGTCTCAATCCATCTTCCCCCTACCGTGTGGAATCCGGCGAAGATAAGCTTGTATTGAAGCTCGACGGCCGTTTCGTCGCCGATGTCGAACTCCAGAAATCGCCCGAGTATTACAGCCGGACTCTGTCGAGCGGCAAACCCATTCCGGATATCGTCCCTACAATCGAGTGGGGATATTTGCTGTATCTGACGGCGTTCCGGCTTTGCCAGTATCATGGGAATGGGGAAGAATGCCGGTTTTGCGATATTAATAAAAATTATCGCCAACAAAAAGAATCAGGCAGATCCTTCACCCCGGTCAAATCTGTGGACGAAATCATTGAAGCGCTCGAAATCATCGCCGCCACAGACAGCGAGAGCAAAGCCTACACCGTGACGGGGGGCAGTATTACCCGAACACTGGAAGGCATGTCGGAGATTGATTTCTATATCCGGTACCCTGAAGCCATAGAAAAACGGTGGCCCGGTCGATGGATCAGCAAGGTGGTTGTCCAGGCCCTTCCCAAAGACGAAGTACAGAGGCTGCGCGATGCCGGGGTTCAGGTGTATCATCCCAATTTC
>JARRLM010000222.1:0-10278 GCA_037386985.1 Acidobacteriota bacterium
ATGGAGACTTTGACCAGTTCGTAGCCGTTCTTCGTTCTGCCGATCTTATCGATTCGAACATGCAATGGTCCGGAGAAAAAACGCATCTTGTTCAGACAGGGGATATCCCCGACCGTGGGCCGGATACACGCAAGGCATTGGACCTGTTGATGCGGCTCGAGGAGGAGGCGCGGTCAGCCGGAGGGGCCGTACACGCTTTAATCGGCAATCATGAAGCCATGAATGTCTATGGGGATCTCCGGTATGTCACTCCTGGCGAATTCGCCAGTTTTCGCACCGAAAACTCGGAACAGGTGCGTGAGGTATTTTACAGGAGGCACCTGCAGGAGCTTGCCGAAGACCCTGAAAGAAAAGGGGAATCGCCCCCCGGGGAAGACTATATGAAAGCCTGGGAGGAAAAACATCCCCTCGGATACTTTGAGCATCGCTTCTATTTCGGTCCGAAGGGCAAGTACGGCAAATGGATTCGCCAACACAATACCGTAATCCAGATCAACGATTCGATATTCTCGCATGCGGGGATCAGTCCGAAATATGCCGATTTTGATTTCGATACGATCAACGAGCGTATTCGGGAGGAATTGAAGGACTTCAGCAAACTCGAGGGGGGAATCGCACTCGATCCGGACGGCCCGCTCTGGTATCGGGACTGGGCGAAGGAGGAGGAGGACAGGCTTGAGGATACACTCAACTGGATTCTGAATCGCCACGATGCGAAACGGATGGTTGTAGCCCACACTCCCACCGATGGGACTTTAATTCCCAGGTTTTCAGGTCGAATCCTTCTGATCGATGTCGGGCTGTCAGGGTTCTACGGATCCCGTCTGGCGTGCCTTGTCATCGAAAATGACAGAGCGTTCGCGTTGCATCGCGGAAAACATCTCGAGATTCCGACCGACTCGGGGCCTTCCTTTCTGAGCTACCTGAAAAGGGCCGCTGCGTTGGATCCTCCAACATCCCCGCTATTGCACAGAATCCAGAAGTTGGAGGAGATACTTTCCCCCATACACCCGTAAGAAGATCCATTCACGCGATCTTTGACGGACTGGATCCCGAGTCCCAAACCTGCATGTGGATAGATAAAACCTCAGTTTTTTTAAACCATCCCCCGAAGAGATCCATCGCCGCTTGCGATTATTCTGTCTTAGATTAATGAATACAGCGTTTCATGGGATGCACATATTATTTATAGTTTGCTTTTTGTAAGCTGGAGAAACTGGATTAGAGAGTTCGAACCCGTGTTGCCGTATTGAAAGGGCTAATCGGGCATTTTATACCAATTTGCATAGAGGCATATGAATTGATATAATGCCATTGTTCGCAAAGATTTAAAGAATAATGCAATTCATACTGAATACTACTGATTTATACACATTTATACAAAATTGCGTTACCAGAGCGTTACCAGAAATTCAGCCCTCAACATTAAACCTCCGCAGATTTGCCTCGCATTCTCTCTGAGAAGCCCCCTGACAGTCAATTCGACAGAAGTGAACTTCTGGTCCTCCGATTGATTTCTCGAAAACTCACTCAGATCCGCAGGATCAGGCCCCCCTGCCCCCCTCCTTGCGAATGCTCGCATTCGGAGGAACCCTCCTGTTTTATGCGCGCAACAAAATTTTTGTAGCAGGCGCAGTCATATCTTCCGATTGTCAGCTCAGATTTTCCCTTCCTACATCTCCCCAATCCCACTATAATGGATCCACTCCTGTACCATTGAGTAATTAAGAATTATCACATGTAATAGGAACACATAAATGACCGACCCTAAACGTATTCTCTGCACAATGGCTTGCCTAAATTTACCTAGGTTTAAGCAAATGATTCGCCTTTTCTACTTTGTGGTCTTAGGTTTGACCTTCTGGCCAGTAGTTACCCCATCATCAGCACAAAGCGAGAAACAAGCTGTTCCTACATGTGGAGCAGCAGAAGTCCAGATAGAGAAACCGATCTACCTTCTGTTGAACGAAGAGATGATTGCAGTCGAACTACCAGATGGATGGTTGCTAGACGTGAAATCCAAAAATCCATACTACTTCTTGTTGGAAGGTGGTTCTTACGAATCTGAGCACACACTGATTTATATAAGTGTTGAAACACTGGAAGTTTCTTTTGAACAATCAATTGAAGCTGCCATCGCTCTTTACAAAAAACACTGTAAAGAATTGAATATTCAAAACCTCCAAAGCGAATCCCTCCTTGAGCAGGGTTGTGAAAATAGGACTCAAATATTCACTTGCAACGAACAACAAAATTCATATGTTGATCTAGTCACGAATATTAATTTTAACGGATTGTTATTACATGTTGTCCTGTCTGCAGATACATCAGACGAGATTACACGCTATCGTAATGATTATGATTTCCTGTTGAAACACCTGACAGTGATCAAATTGAAGAAATAGACAAGGACGTCCCGATGATTAATCCTCAACGCATCCTCTGAATTACGACACTCTTGTTTCACTGCTCATCCCTCACTCGCCCCCATTTATCAATTCGTGTTCCACAAACGTGACAAGTCCATCCTCCCCACATGGCTTCATATTGGCTCTTGGGTGTTACCCAAAACAGGAATTTTGTTTTGGGGAATTTTGTTTTGCAGTGAGGACAATAGGCCACATCCTTGGTGTTGATCCCCCATTTGTTTTTTACTATTGTGCCATGTATGACAGGAACCAGCAGCAACGCATTGACCACAATTAAACAAAAGATAAAGACAAAGATTTCAAGTATAGTAGTATTCAAAAGCCCCTCCCCTCCTAACCAACAAGTAAATAGCTGCCGGTACCAATAGCTATGCTTTCGCTTTATCTGAAATTCCTCTTATTATTTTACAATATTTCGCTATCAGCCACCAAATCCCATCGTTAAAATCCAACCAGAGTATTGCCTGCTTCCTTCTCACTTCTTATATGTAGTAAGTGTAGTAAGTAGTATGGAGGTAGAGTAGGAGAAATTGCTTTCTCTCTGAGGTTACTCCCTTCTCCCCCTACCCCCTATATGGTTACTACAGTTACTACAAAGTGAGGATGCTCCTGCAAGTATGGCGAGTGCGGCAAAGCCATATTTTGCGTACCAAGTAGAAACCTCGAGCGACATTGGGAAATTTAGGAAAATAGAATTGGCCAAAGAGCCAAGCGTTACTGCTAAAATTCCAAAACGTATCAACGTAAAGAAATACAAGGCACCCATTACCAGTCCTATTGCCAAAGACCAATAATTTGCTCCGATTGCACTTGTCAAAGTCAATAACAAGATACAGGCGACAATAGCAGCTTTCTTGTTTCTCAATAAGAACGTCGTAATGACAAGAAAGCTGACTAATAGAAAACAAATGAATAAAGCCTCTATGAGTTCTTCTGAGAGTGCGGAGATAAAAAAACGAGTTCCTATAGTACTGTCCAATATGGATAGGACAATTTGGGGCGGTTTTAGCTCCATATAGCCAAGCCAAGATGGAATCTTAAAATAGAAGAAAGTGTTTATAAACTGAATTGCAACTCCGAATGCACAGCCGATGAGCATATCGCGCGCAACGAGCGGATCGCGCCAATTTCCTGAGAAGAGACGTGTCCATGAAACAAGAATCTGAGGCCACTGACGGCGTACGTAGGGCTCAATTGCCATGTAGAAAATCCAGCATATAAAAGCTACATAGGGAGATAAGAACAGTGCTACAGGCGAGATTTGAGGTATACTAAAAATCCAACTCACCACGGCTAATCCCAGGATAAATAGTGCCAGACGCTTAGCATTTCTTCGATCTCCCCTTCCTAGCCGTATGTTCCTCCGAGCAAATACCAGTCCACCCAACAAAGCAGTGATAATGAGCAGAGATAGACCTACAGCTTGGATGATTTCGCGAAATCCTAATATAACCTCGCGCCGCTCTGGATGCCTGATCTCAAAACTGACTACTTTGCCCTTATAGGACGCCGTTTCGATCCTAAAAGGTATTTCGAGCTGGTTTGAAATTGAGCCTTCCCGGACAATCACATTATCTGCATAGAAGGGTGGGATAAATTGAGAACCCGTCGATGGCCATTGAGAGAGTTCAAGACCCGCCTCGGAGAAAAAAACTTCCCACCGAGCTTCCATTGTAGACTCGGCAGTTGATAGCTTTTCATTAGGTACAGCGCGAAATGATACAAGACGCCCCTCGGTATCCAGCATAACTAGAATCTCTTCCGGGTATTGCAAGGGAGGATTGTCTGGTGCAATTCGGCTGCCTTGATAGAAACGATTTAGGCTGACTTGGGTTACTTTAGGTTGGAGCCGTTGTGGGCTCTGCCGGTACCAAAAAAGGATCGCCTTCGAATTTAAGTTTTCCCATAGTTCAGTAGTCTTATCCGATTTTTCAATGTATTGAAGCAGATCAAGGTTATGAACAAAACCATGAGCACTGTGTGCAAGATCTGCCGGATACCCTGCTTTCTCAAGAAATTGACGGGACAATACGACAAGTTCACCTGGGGACTTTTCGAGGGGTATTCGTCTGTACAGAAAGACACGGTTGTTAGCCGCCAGAATAGACAGCGAGCCGATAATTATGAACGCAAGAAACCCCCAAGCAATCCAGGGTTTCAGCCCTTCCTTAGATCCTGATGCCGCAATCATCTCAGGCGATGGTGTCTCTCCCGCCGCAATCGCTGCCGCCAGTGGATCTCCCCCGGGAAGCGCCTGTGCCAGTTGCGCTACTGAAGCGGGCCGTGCGCTTGGGTCTTTCTCCATGCAGCGTTGAATCACTCGCTCAACAACCGGATCAATGCCGTCCCGTAGTTCCGAGGGCGCTCTCGGTGTCTGCGTCTCTTTCTGTTCCCGAAGTTCTGCAAGCGTCTTAGCCTTGAATGCCTTCTTGCCGGTGTATATCTCGTACAGGATCAGCCCCAGTGAGTAAATGTCGCTCCGAACTGTTGCCCCCTTCCCTGCCAGTTGTTCCGGTGCCATATAGGCTGGCGTTCCGGCGATCTCTTCCGCCTGGGATTCATCCCCAACCGCGATGGCAAGACCGAAATCCGTGATGCGGACCCTTCCGTGCCCGTCGAGCATGATATTGGCGGGCTTCAGATCCCGGTGTAGCACTCCCCGTTCGTGAGCTACGCTCAATCCTGCTACTAGTTGCCGCGCGATATCCAGAGCTTTCTCATTTGACAGATGCCCTATTCTCTTCATCAATGAAGCCAGGTCTTCGCCGTCAATGTATTCCATTGAGAGGAAATGTCTTCCGTCCACCTCACCAATGTCATAAACACGGCAGATATTGGGGTGGGATAGCTGGCGGGTGATGCGGACTTCGGCAAAGAATCGCTCCCGGCGCACTGAATCCTGGGCTAGTGCAGGTGGGAGGAATTTCAGGGCCACGGGCTGTCCCAGCTTCAGATCATCCGCCCGGTAAACCTCGCCCATGCCCCCGCGTCCGAGCAGCCCGATGATGCGATACCGGTCTGCAAGGATGGTTCCAGGAGTGAATCCTCCTGCGGGAACCGAGTCGGATGAGACAATGCGCCCAACATGGGGTGACTGAGCCGGAGAAGGAGCAGCTTCGCCTTCAGGGGCGGCAACCGTGGGTGCCTGGGAGAGCGAGCTTAATTCCTCTCCGCATGATCCGCAGAACTTGTTGTCAGGCGGGTTCTCCACCGAACACTTCGGGCACTGGATCATCGCATATACCTAGGAATTATGAGGACGATTATATGGAATCTGTGGCGGAAAGCAAAGAATGTTTGCAGGGGGATCTTGAAAGCCATCCGGGGGTGTGTGGTACCTCCACTCTCCAATACACACCGATACTTACCTTTCAAGGTGGGCAAGACTGCCCTTCGTAGAGTAATTCTTGTCGGCGAGCGATTTCGCTTTTCACAATTACAAACTCACATCGAAATCCTGCCAAGGCGTGATCTCCTGCTAACTTTGTTGTTTGGCCAGAGAGAGGGATATATTCGCGGAAATGGAGTGGGGCTGCCTACCTCGAACAGCTCGTCGGCTAGGATGCTCTTGGACCATTGCACCTTGCCAAGCACGCGAATCATCTGAGGTGGATTGTTCAGAGTCAGATTGATTTTCAGAAGTGCGCCCTTCGGTAGGAAGCAATTGGACACCAGCTTAACGCCGCTCGCCGAAATATCTTTTGTGAGATTGTAGCTGACCCGCTTTGCTGGTGATTGTGAAACATCGGAGACGACGGTGATCGTCACTTCGTTCTGTTGATTCAAGCGTTTTTCAATGCGTTTTTTACACATTACGATGCAGAGCTCCTTGCATTGTCCAATCGTGAGCTGATGATTGGGACTCAACGCGGTATTGCAAAGCATGCACCATCATTGGTAGGGGGCGGAGGAATGGTTGGGCTAGCTTGAGGCTTTTTCCTCATGCTCACAACCATAATAGTCCTGGCTGCTCCCTATTTATTTATCGTCATTTCACCACAAATATTAAGTTCACGATACGGGACATTTCACTTGTAAGCCTGACGGCTCTTCCGGGCGGCCTTTTTCCCTTTCCCCATCCCCTTCATCCACTTATAATAAGCCCCAAGTTCCATCAAGATTTACAAAGCAGGAAGCAGCATACAGTCAGCCTTTTACCGGAGGATCGCATGCCCGAGATCGGCCAGACGCTTTCGCACTACAGGATTGTGGAGAAAATCGGCCAGGGAGGCATGGGTGAGGTCTATAAAGCTGAAGATACAAAGCTCGGTCGAAACGTTGCTCTGAAATTCCTACCAGATGCCTTTACCAGTGATCCTGAGAGAATGGCCCGCTTTGAACGTGAGGCCAAGCTCCTCGCATCCCTGAATCATCCCAATATCGCCGGAATCTACGGTCTGGAACAAGCAGACGGGAACCGTTTCCTGGTTTTGGAGTATGTGGAGGGTGAAACTCTTCAGGCAAGGATCAGCAAGGGGGCATTGCCGCTTGAGGATGCCCTTGAGCTGTGCCGCCAGATAGCGGAAGGACTGGAGGCAGCGCACGAAAAAGGCGTCATTCACCGCGACCTCAAACCGGCCAATGTGATGATTACGGCCGAGGAGAAGGTCAAGATTCTGGATTTCGGGCTGGCGAAGGCGTTCTCCGATGACACACAAAGCATCGACTCCTCCCAATCCCCCACACTCACAGAGGCAATGACCCGACCCGGAGTGATTCTGGGTACTGCCGCCTATATGAGTCCGGAACAAGCCAAGGGCAAGAGTGTGGACAAAAGAGCCGACATCTGGGCTTTCGGATGCATCCTGTACGAATGTTTGACGGGTAAAAGGGCGTTTGAAGGACAGACAGTTACGGAAACGCTGGCGGCTGTGATAAAGGAAGAACCGGAATTCGGACTCGTTCCTGCGAGTGTTCGATTATTGGTTCAAAAATGCCTCGCCAAGGACCGCAAGATCAGACTCAGAGACATAGGCGATGGCATGGCACTGATTGGAACGGAGCCTGAAGTCAATCTTGGACCCGTATCTTCAAAAGTTTTAAGTTTACCATATGCTATAGCTGGAATATTCTTTCTTATCGCCCTGGTATCGGTCTACATGCTTCTTTGGTCTGTAAGCTCCGATATTGCAGCGCCGATGCATTTTAAGATCAAGCTGCCTGAAACAATGAAGGGTGATTCCGGACTGGTTCTGTCGCCCGATGGCCGATACCTGTCCTTTACCACCATCAGCGGTGAAAACGGTGACCGCCTTTGGATTCACGACATTCAAACAGATCGAAACTGGCCTTTACGGGGTACAAACGCAGTACTTTTGGGGGTGCCCCTCTGGTCCCCCGATGGCAGGTTTATAGTAATATCCGACGGCCAGGAGCTTAGAAAAATTGATGTAACCAGTCAACAATCTGTAAAACTATGCGATTTGCCGACACATGCACTGGGTGGCTTCTGGACTCAGGACGATACAATCGTATTTGGAACCAATGGCGGAAGCATAATGAAGATATCCGCTTCGGGTGGCACTCCTGTCCCTGTAACAATGCGGGATGGAAAGGAAGGAGGACATTTTTATCCCTGCCTACTGTCCGACGGTAAACACTTTCTGTATGTCCGCTCATCGACGATTGCGGAAGACTCGGGAATATATGTAGGATCTTTGGATGTAAAGCCTGAAGATCAAGAGCCTGTTCTTGTAGTGAAGGATGGGTCAGGACCCATCTACTATATTCCCTCCAATGATTCCTGGTTAGGCCAATTGATCTTTAGGCAGGATCAGATACTGGTGGCCCGAAAATTCGATGAAAAACGGCTGAGACCGGTTGGGGATTCCGTACAGATTGTAGATCAGTTGGGGAGGTGGTGGTCCGCCGGTTTTTTCTCGGTCTCAAACAACGGTTTGTTAGTGTATGGAGGAAAAAACTTAACTGCGACTCAATATTCCTAGTATGACAGAGAAGGAAACATTCGAGGAAAAATCGGAGAACCTGACGACTATCTCGGTGTGGCGCTTTCGCCCGATATGACACAGATTGCGGCAGGCCGGAACACAGGTGACCAATCGCCACCTACTTTAGCTGATATATGGCTCTTTGATTCTGCCGGAAAAGACAAAGGGCCTTTTACCTTCGGGAAGGGGATCAACTCGGACCCTGTCTGGTCACATGATGGGGGAAGAATCGTTTTCTATTCAAACCGTGACGGTAAGGATTACCTCTTTCAGAAATTAACGAGCGGGATTAAGGATGAAGAGGTTTTAAAAGAATTACCATCGGTGATGTTTCCTTCCAGTTGGTCCGAGGACGGGCGTTATCTGCTGGTTACGGGCATTCAACCGGATACTCTCGATGTATTTTTGCTTCCAATGGATAGCGAGATGGAGCTGAAACCGCTACTTAATACCGATGCCATTGAATTGAATGCCTCTTTTTCGCCGGATAGGAAGTGGATCGCCTACCAATCGGATGAAAGAGGAAGTTACGAAATTTGGATTGTAGGATTCCTGTCGGATACAGAGAACGGGCCTTCCCTGGCGGGGAAATGGCCGGTTTCCAGGGAGGGTGGAAAGCATCCCAGGTGGAACAGAGACGGCAGCGAGTTGTATTTCCTGTCTCTAGATGGAGCTGTTATGGCAGTGGATATCGAATCGGAAGCCGGTGGAATTTTAAAACGCGACAATCCTGTAAAATTGTTCGATTTTCCGGAAACGTCGTTCCTCGATTCCGTCAATTTCGGAGTGAATACGTGGGATGTTCATTCAGACGGAAATCTATTTCTTCTTCCGACTCAGGTGGAATCAAAGTCAGCTGTATTTCTTGATGCCATTGTCAATTGGACCTCAATAATAGAGAAATGACACTTTCAACCGGAACCAAACTATCTCATTACGAAATCACCGCCCAGATCGGCAAAGGCGGCATGGGAGAAGTTTACCAGGCCACAGACACCAAACTCGGACGGGATGTGGCGATCAAAGTCCTGCCTGAAGAGTTCGCCAAAGACGCCGACCGTGTTGCCCGTTTCCAGCGGGAAGCGAAATTGTTGGCATCTCTGAATCATCCGAACATTGCTGCCATATACGGCCTGGAAGAATCCGACGGAACAAATTTTCTTGTGATGGAGCTTGTTGAGGGAAACACTCTTGACTATCGGATAAAATCCGGAGCGATTCCCGTTGAAGAAGCCCTGAAACTGGCGTTACAGATTGCCGAAGCCTTAGAAGCAGCCCATGAAAAAGGTGTCATTCACCGGGATCTGAAGCCAGCGAATATCAAGGTGACTCCTGACGGGAAAGTGAAGGTACTGGATTTCGGACTCGCTAAGGCATTTGCTGGTGAACAGGCTGATCTGAATCTGTCGAACTCTCCAACGTTAAGTGTGGCCGCAACTCAGCAAGGCGTGATTCTCGGTACGGCGGCATATATGTCTCCGGAGCAAGCCAGAGGTAAGTCTGTCGATAAAAGGGCAGATATTTGGTCGTTTGGTGTTGTGCTGTTTGAGATGCTGACGGGAAGACAAATATTCACAGGTGAGACTGTTTCAGACACACTGGCGTCTGTGTTAGCAAGAGAGCCTAAATGGCAAAGCCTCCCTCCTAATCTTCATCCTAGAGTCCGTTTACTGCTTGAACGCTGCCTAGAGAAAGATCCTAAAAACCGATACAGCGGCATGAGCGATGCTAGGGTGGATATTCAGAAGGTTCTGGTTGATCCTCAAGGCATATCAACGCAATCCTTTTCAGGAGCGGAATCCCGGTCAGGTTATAAAATCTTACTGCCATGGATTACAGCTCTCCTCGGAATAATTATTGTCGGAACAGTTGTCTGGAATCTGCGACCTAAACCGTCCGCA
>JARRLM010000223.1:0-4455 GCA_037386985.1 Acidobacteriota bacterium
GACATGTTTCCCCAGACATACCATTTTGAGACCGTTGTGCGGTTGATCCGGCTATGACTCCCCTGCTTTAAAACTTCTATGGGAAAGTGTGTGTCGGGTTTTCAGTTCGAGGTTCAGGGTTCAGGGTTAATCCGGAAATTCTCTGGATCAGTAAATCACCAACTGCAGCGCTTTTTGTCGTGACAGGCGTAAATCCGCATTTCTCACTGTGTATCATACCAAGACGTTAAAGAGGGATGTGCCGTCACAGTCATAGGACCTCCGGTAGAGCCGGAGGCTTGATTATGTAAGCCACTCAAAGCGGCACGAACAGCATTATCGGGGTCGGGGTCGGTATCGGAATCGCAGTCGATTTCGATATCGACCCCGATAGCGATACCGATTCTGATTCCGAATGTGCATGTCTATTAAACGACCATAAAAACCTGACGTTGTAGGTCAAACACACGCGAGATCATTCTCTGTAGACTCCCGAATCTGTCAAAACTTTTGCTGCCTCTCCAGCAGATCCGGGGGATCTCCCAACGGATTAGTATGCGGCCCAAATTATTAGTAGTTCGTGCCGCGAGAAATACGGATTAGGATGAAATAAGCTTAATATCGGCAAAACAAACCTACTATGAGAGCCTGGGACCCGGCAGCCATTCTTCAGCTTCAATCGGGCAGGCCGGCCGTTCTGGTAACGATTTCTTTCGCATCCGGCATCAGCTTTTCGTTGCTCTGCAGGCAGTATGTCTTCTGGGGACTTGCTGCAGCAGGAATGATTCTGGTTGTCACATCGTTTCTCGCATACCTTCGTCACAGGATCGGACTGTCGTTCATTCTCGCTCAAACCGCACTTTTTATGGGCGGAATGCTCACTGGAATTGCACATCGAGATGGATACGACAGACAGGATTTGCGTTCCCTACTTTCAAAAAAGGTCTTCCCCTTACAGGAACCGGTACTGTTTGAAGGGAGTATCGCTGAGGGGACTCCAATGTATGAGGAGGAAATCGTAATCGTCGTGGAGTTCCATCGTTTTCGACAAAAAAACGGATGGACTTTCTGCAAAGGTAAAGGCATTCTCAGAATTGCGTCCCCGGACTCCCCACAATACGGGCAACTGAGTGAATGTTTAACGCCGGGTACCCTTCTAAGAGTGTGGGCGGTATGGAAAATCCCGCGGAATTTTGAAAATCCCGGGTCGGCGGACCGAGCAGGTTCCCTGGCCCGCCGCGGTATTTTTCTTATCGGCAGGACCAAATCTCCCAGATTGATTGAATCCATCTCAAAAGAACACACCCATGCACTGACATTATTAACAAATTCTGTTCGCCGCAGGCTGCGCCATACTCTGGAGCCGATCTGGGAAACCAGGGGGAGGCGTTCGGCAGCAATACTTGCCAGTCTTCTGATCGGAGATCATTCTGCGCTGGATACTGGAACACGCCAAACTTTTCAGAATGCGGGATCCTTTCATATCCTTGTAGTTTCAGGCCTTCATGTCGCCTGGATTACGGGTGTACTTCTGACACTTGCGAAATTGGCCCGTATCCCGGAGCGACTTCGGTATCCGTCTGCAGCTGTTGTCATTCTACTGTATGCGTGGACTGTGGGTTTTCAGGCCGGAGTCACCCGCTGCCTCTGGATGTTTTATTTATATCTGGCCGGTCGAATGATCCAGCGCACTACCGATGCTGTGAACATACTTTTTTTCGCCGCTCTACTGCTGTTGGCCGTACACCCGGACCGGTTGTACGAGGCAGGGTACCAACTATCCTTTCTCTCCGTTATGGCTATTGTTTTGACCGCCGTACCTGTGATTGAAAACTGGGTAAGACCCGTTTTAGAACCCTTAAAAAGTGCAGGCTGCAAGGATAGACTTTTCCTGAAAAAGGGAACCCAACACCGCTGTGGAAGATGGCTGAGAACCAGGTGTGAACTTTTTTTAGAAGATTTTTCTGATACCTATCCCGGCGGCGTCACCTGGATGCTGCACAG
Source organism: Acidobacteriota bacterium (assembly GCA_037386985.1). Lineage (GTDB taxonomy): Bacteria > Acidobacteriota > UBA6911 > UBA6911 > UBA6911 > UBA6911. The sequence goes on from JARRLM010000223.1 coordinate 1,984, forward strand.
GATCTGTCGACTTGGGGCCGTAACAGGCATGGTTGTCGGCAGCACGATTCTCCTGTCCGTTGCCGTACAGATTTGGATTGCCCCCCTGCTGGCATACTATTTCAACCGGATAAGCTGGATTGCACCGTTGTCGAATCCCGTGGTTGTCCCTATCGCATCACTCACGCTGACATTGGGCTTTGTGGGGTACTTCACCGCTGATATAGCCCTTATCGGACGGGAGCTGATGCAATTGGCCGGTTCCACGGCTTCCCTTCTACTGAATGCAACGGAACATATCACCAGGATTCCCGGCGCATGGCAACGTTGCCCGACTCCGTCCATGATGTGGATCATTGCCGGCATCCTGATCCTGTTCCTGTGGACCTTTTTCAAATGGAAAAGGCACTGGATACCGATCGGCTACCTGAGCATTCTTCTGTTTTTAATATCCTGCGGATCAACTCCCCTTGTCTCAACAGTGTTTCATAAACTCCAAAACATGTCCAAGTCGGACAAAACCGGACCTTGGCTGCAAAACACCCCCTATTTGTCCCTGACATTCCTGGATGTCGGGGAAGGCGATTCTGTTGTCATTCGTTTTCCAGATAAGCGATTGTGGATACTCGACGCCGGAGGACTTCGCCGCACCTCTTCAGGAGAAGATACTCTCGACTCCTTCGACATTGGGGAGGCTGTGGTAAGCCGTTACCTCTGGTACGGATGGACCGGAAACCCGGATCGTATCGTCCTTTCACACACCGACATCGATCATGCAGGAGGGATACGTGCCCTATTGAACAATTTCAAAATCCGAAGGCTCGACTATGCCCGATGCTTGCCCGACACAATGCTATCGAACATACTCCAAACCGCTCGACAACGAGAAACACAAACCAATCCGGTACATGCGGGGATAGAGGAAAAAATCGGGGATGTAACTGTCCGTTTCCTTCATCCTCAGGCACAGCCTGTAAGACGATCCACGAATGATAATTCTGTTGTCCTGGCACTATCCTTTAAGCGTTTCTCGGCGCTCCTCACAGGAGACCTTGAAAAAAGTGGAGAGGCGGAATTACTGTCGCACCCCGGCGACCTGCGCAGTCTTTTACTGAAGGTCGCCCACCACGGCAGTCGGACAGGAACTTCATCCGCATTTCTTGATGTGATTCAACCCCGCTGGGCGGTTCTATCTGTCGGACGGAACAATCCGTTCGGGCATCCTTCTCCTGAAGTCGAGCAGCGTCTCGCGCGGCACGGGACAAGCACATATCAAACCCAGTATGATGGAGCCCTTACATTTTCAACCGACGGTGTTTCCTATGAAATCCGGAGTTTCATCAACGGCATCCTGGAAAACGGTGTATTGGAATAAAACTTCGTATGAACGTGAGAACGTAAAAATCTTTCACCTGTTGGAGTCGGCAAATGCTAGTTTTACCAGTCTATTCAAGCAACCCATTGTGCGCTTCCTCAACTAACATTTCTCCCCATTGATCCAGCAAATATCCTTAAAACCGGAATGTAGTTTTTCACGTTCACACGTTTATACGTTCACGCGTTTATGCGTCTTTATGGGACATAACGGCTTTCATGTAGTGTGCGCGTTCAAAAGCGGACGGATCGGAACAGTTTTTCTGGCTCATACTCCCCAGAAGCTGGCGCACAGATTCGTAATCATGCTCTGAAAGCCAGTTGCTCATATCCGTCTCGATTTTTCGAATCGAATCCAATCCGTTTTTAAGCAACACGGAGCAGAGCATTACAATATCGGCGCCCGCCATCAGCATTTTTATTGCATCCTGGGCCGAATGAATACCGCTTGTTGCGGCCAGGTCCGCTTTGACCCGACCATAAAGAATAGCAATCCAGCGCAGGGGTAAGCGCATATCCTGGGCTGTGCTCAGGTTCACACCGGCCTGGACCTCCAGTGCATCAAGATTGATATCCGGTTGATAGAAACGGTTAAAAAGAACCAGTCCTCCAACACCCTGCTGATCCATTCGCCTGGCCATATTAGCCATATTGCTGAAAAAGGGGCTCAGCTTGAGTGCTACAGGTATTTGCACGCCGGCAAGGACAGCCCGGACAATATCGATGTAGGACTGTTCGATCTCGACGGAGGAACAATCCATTTGTGTCGGAATGTAGTAGATATTAAGTTCCAACGCATCTGCACCAGCCTGCTGAATTTTCTTGGCGTAATCCACCCAGCCGCCGATTGCGCTGCAATTCAGACTGGCAATAATCGGAATTTGAACCGACTCCTTCGCTTTCCGTATTTTATTCAGGTATTCTTCCGGTCCCGTTATAAATTCAGCCGGCTGGGGAAAAAAAGTCAGGGATTCAGGGAAACTATCGGAACCATACATTAAGTGTGCCTGTACCTCATCCAGTTCGCTCTTCACCTGTTCTTCAAAAAGCGAATGCAGAACGACAGCCGACGCCCCGGCATCTTCCAAGCGCTTTATACCTTCTATTTTGTTCGAAAGT
>JARRLM010000224.1:0-6597 GCA_037386985.1 Acidobacteriota bacterium
GCAACGCAGTCGCACAGTTGCATACAGGTTTAAAACCCCGGTGGCAACGGGGTGTACCGAAAACTTTCAGGCCTGTAATCGGATGTCATTGAAATAACCACCATGAGGAAGGGCCTGTCCACCCGCCTGAAGTAGTGGGGGTTATGCACCAAACCTGTCGGAATCCATTCACCCGTCGCCCTGGTGATAGTGAATTTCTCCGCATCCTCCCCTTCTCCCAGCCAGAACTCAACCTCGCCTCCCAGATTCAGGGTATCGTGCGGGTCGGTGCTCAGAAAAAGAAACAGCTGATCGAAGCCATGTGCGTGGCCGCCGCCATCAAGACCTCCCGCCCGGGCGTTTTTGAAAATGGGCGGTTCCAGAGAAGGAATCCCCAGACCCGCGCCCGCCGCGAAAATATGGAAGATTTCGACCCGTATAGGGGCCTGGGGGTAAATATTTCTGTCGAACATCAGGGTCGGCACTGCGATCCTGCCTCGATGTGAAGGAAACATGTGGTCAGCAGCCAGTTTTAATTCATTCACATACTGGGAATATAAACCCCTTCCTTTCTGCTCCTGGCCGACCTTATCAAATGAAAAGGCTGCAGGCCAGGAGATATCCCTTGCACCGTCTGGGCCCAGGCTATACGTAGGCGTGATCGCAATCGCCATCTCTATAATGGGCCATTGAGCACTTTCTACTCTGGAGAAGTAGTGGGGATTATGCGCGACATTGCGCGGAACCCACTCCGCAGTTGGCCGATTGACGATAAATTTTTGGGCATCGTCTCCCCCCCCAAGCAAGGTTATCGTCTGGGTTGCTGCCGAAAAAAAGAAACAACTCGTCAAAATCCGGGTGCGCGTGCTGTCCGGTCCCTGCGGGCACCTGTTTGCCATCAATCATCATGGGGATTTCACCCGGAATCATGACGCCTGCGCCCGGTGCATAGATATGGAAATTCTCAACCCAAATTTCGGCATCGGGAAAAACCTTCTGATCAAAAATCAGTGAAAAGTCACCTATTTTGCCGCGATAGGATGGACGCACAAGCTCCGTCCACAGCCTCAAGTCATTGACGTATTTTTCGTATTTGCCCATTGTGCCTCTCCATTGTCAGTCCGCACCTGAACCGTAAAAGAAAATTTTTATTTCGACGAAGAAACAGCTCAAGACATCGAATTTTAATAAATCGGGACGTATAGTTCTATCAGATTGTAGATCATTCCCAATGTATCACATGCTGAATTTAAACAGATGTGTGACTCACAATTTCTCATGCACTCGGCCATGTTATCGCCCTGAACAACGGAATTCCCTTTTCCTCTCGGGGTCAGCCGCATATAATGGATTCAAAGATTCACCAGATAAAACAAAGCAGAAGGCAGGTCTTCTTTAGCGGGAAGTGCGCATGCCTGAAAACTGTCAGGAAAACTCACAGTATGGCATTGCGGAACGATCGCCATGACTCAGGTTTTTTAAGAAATTGCGGGTTAAGATGCCGGAGGTGGAAGATGGCGCATGAACAGCATCTCAAACTGATAAATGAAGCTATCAAAAAGCGTGACATCGCAATATGGAACAAATGGAGACAGGAAAATCCTGATCTCAGGCCGGATCTCAGTGGGATAGACCTCAGAAGAAAAGATCTTAAAAGGGCTGCTCTTCACAAAGTGATTTTTAAAGAAGCAAACCTCAGAGGTTCGGATTTCAGTTACGCCGATCTCAGCGGGGCGGATCTCAACAAGGCCAGCCTCATCAGAGCCCATCTCGGTGCTGCGAATCTGACCGAGGCAGACTTCAGCGGGGCGGATCTTTGTGAAGCGAACCTCAGTGGGGCAAAACTTTGTGAGGCGAATTTCAGCAACGCCCATCTTCTCGGGGCTTTACTCCTGGGAGCTGACCTGAATAAAGCAAACCTTGAAAATAATGTCAAAGAGCTTTCGCTGTCGCAGATAAAAAAGGCCAAACACTGGGAAGCCGCATACTATTGCGAAGGCATTCTTGAGGATCTCGGCCTGCCCCCCGATCATAATGAAACATTGAGAAAAGAGGGAAGAGAGAAGGAAGCACAGGAATAAGCATGCGATCTCAAATTTCGTAATCCAAGGTTTGTAGAAGACAGAATTTAATCCTGGGGATTGACATCACGCAGTGTTATAAGCCACTTGCCATCCAGCCTAGCCAGTTCATTGTATTCGTGGCCTGCAGCAGCCACCCGGACAGCGGCATTTTCCCCACTTCCCGCGAACACGGTCATCCAGTAAGCATGTAAGCGTGCTTTATCCGCGTCGATGAACTCGATGTAAGAATTCGTAACTATGTGGTACATCCGCTCATCTTCAACGCCCGTTGCATCCGTCTCGGCATCAGGCTCCTGAAGATCCTGGATCATTTTCTTCAGCCCTTCACGTCCCCTGGTGGCATCGTCTCCTCGCCCGAATTGACCGTCAGGCGCAAACGTAGCTGCATAAGCCTCCGCATCGCCCGTGTCGAGCGCCCTGACGTAGCGCCACATAAGTTGCTCGATCTCCGCGCGGTCCTGAGCCTCGTTCCGGGTACCATTTATAGAAAAGCAGGCAGAGGCAGCAACAACTCCCGCAAGCAGAAGTGCCATGCAGACAATCCTCTGTATCTTTGTCATATATCCATCTCCTTTCGCACTATGATGCACGAATTGAACTGACAGCACAACATGGAGAAGATCTATGGAAGCTTGCGTAGTGTCTAAACGTAGAGCACATTTGTCGGCGGTACAGATGGATCTTGGATGAAGCTTGACCCGTAAGCAAACTATGGCATTCTTAGAAGAGACACATTACGAGGGCTTATATGATACGTTCTTATCATGCATGCGCTTTCTTCACTCTGCTGCTTTTTCTATCAGCCTTTCCCAATGCGTTTTCCTTTGAAAACGAGGAGGAAAGACATACCGCAATCGAACGGATTTCAGTTGAAGACGCAAGGGCCAGGGTACAGGCCGGAGAAGCATTCCTGGTCTGCGCGTATGACGACAAGAGGTGTAAAGGCTTAATGCTGGAAGGGGCATTGACACGAAGAGAATTCGAACAGAAGTTGCCGATGCTGCCTAAAGGACAGGAAATAATTCTTTACTGTTCCTGAAATTCGGAATCGACTTCCGCCAGGTTGGCGGTTATTTACCAGGACAAGGGATTTCTGAACAGCAAGGCCCTCGCCGGCGGCGTTAATGCCTGGAAAAAGAAAAAATATCCAATGAGCCGGATTCAGGACAGGTCGACAGACTATTAAAGAAATTACCGCTTCATTGAACGTTAAATGCTGAACGTAAACAGGGGGACAAAATAATTAATCTTCTTAAATTAAGCATTGTGTCCCCTTGTGGCGTCGGGGGCTAACCTCAACTGTCCCTCTTCACCGGATAGCTTAAATCAATATCCCTGGCGGCCCTTACTTCGTCGGGACGGCATACGGAAGTCGTCACCGGTGCAGCTTTTATGGATTCGGCGTCGGCTTGAGCCTTTTGCGCAATTTCACGCATTGCCTGAATGAACGCGTCAAGCGTCTCCTTGCTTTCAGTTTCTGTCGGTTCAATCATCAACGCCTCCTTCACAATCAGCGGGAAATAGACCGTAGGAGGATGAAATCCGCGGTCAATCAAGGCTTTGGCAATATCCAGGGCACGAATGCCCTTTTCCGCCTGTCGAACCGCGGACAATACAAATTCGTGCATACACGGCCGGTCGTATGGAAGCGCGTATACGTCCTTCAACCGGTGCATGACATAGTTCGCATTCAGCACTGCATTTTCGCTCACTTCGATGAGGCCCTGCTTCCCATTTATGAGAATGTAGGCGAGGGCCCTTAGATAAATGAGAAAATTTCCATAAAAGGGAGACATGTACCCGATGGACTTCGGGTATTGATAGCTGAGAACATACGTGCCATCCGTCCGCTTGATAACGCGCGAAACAGGCAGGTAGGGTTCCAGCGTCTCGCCGACACCGACGGGACCGGCGCCTGGACCACCTCCTCCGTGCGGCGTGGAAAATGTTTTATGCAGGTTGATATGCATGACATCGATTCCCGCGTCTCCCGGGCGGAACTTACCCAGAACCGCATTCAGATTGGCCCCGTCATAATAGACCATTGCATCATGCTTGCGTGCGATCTCGGCAACCTGCATAATGTCTGAATTAAAAATTCCGAGCGTATTCGGATTCGTCAACATGATCGCAGCAGTCTCATCTGAGACCAGATTTTCCAACTCCATCACATCCAGCATGCCTGTCGTTTTATCGGTCGGCATCGAACGGCAACGGTAGCCGGCAATCGTGGCGCTGGATGGATTGGTTCCGTGCGCTTCGTCGGGAATGAGCACCTCGGTTTTACGATTCCCCTTGTCCCGGTGATAGGCGGCAATGCACATCATTCCGGTCAACTCTCCGTGCGCCCCAGCCATGGGGTGCAGTGTGAAAGCTTTCATACCGGAGATCTCACACAGCAGCTGCTCCAGCTCATACATTACCTGGAAAGCTCCCTGTGTGAACATGCCTCCCCTGTCCAGTTGCGGCAGAAACGGATGAAGGTTCCAAAATCCTTCAAGATTGGCGACAGCCTCATTGACCTTGGGATTGTACTTCATAGTGCAGGATCCCAGGGGATAGAACACAGTGTCCACCCCGACGTTATTTTGGGACAGTTCCGAGAAATGACGAACGACGTCCAGTTCGGAAAGCTCGCACAGCTCCGCATCCTGTCCACGCAAATACTTCTCGGGAATCTCACCCTTGTTCGGGACATCGCATTCCGGAAGCAGAACCCCGCGGCGTCCCGGAACAGATTTTTCGAAAATCACTGGCATAGAACAGCCTCCATATTTTCAGCCAATTGGCCGATTTCAAACTTCGTCCGCTTTTCGGTAACCGCAACCAGCATAAGATCGTCCCTGCCGGGATAGAAACGTCCCAGGGGCAGTCCGGGAGCGATACCGCGTTCAACAAGCCGGCCAATCACCTCGGCAGCAGGGATGGGCAGGCGTACGGTGAACTCGTTGAATACAGGCCCGCAATCCACCACCTCCACACCCGGAATCAACCGGAACCGCTCTTTGGCATACGTCGTCTTTGCCATGCATAACCGTGCAACATCCTTAAGCCCTTCCCTGCCCATCAGGGACAGGTAGATATGGGCCCGGAGCGCGCACAGCGCCTGGTTTGTGCAGATATTTGATGTCGCTTTCTCTCTCCGGATGTTGTCGCCATAAACCCGAGATACGGACCGCCGAATCCCAGGGGCAATCCCAGGGACTGCCCTTCTCCCGTTACTATGTCAACGTCCATCTCACCGGGCGTTTTCAAAAGCGCCATTGCGATCGGATAGACCGACTGTATCACCAGCACACCCCTTTCGTGACAATGTGCGACGATATCGGATGGATCGTCCATGACTCCGAAGAAATTTGGATTTTGCAGAATCACGGCTGCCGTATCTTCATTCAAAGCCTCAAAAACGCTTTCCCTATCGCTCTGCCCCAGAATAAACGGAACCTCCTCAAATTCAATCGACAGGTTGGCCGTATAGGTTCTCACCATCGTCCTGTATACGGGATTGACGCCGCTGTCCATCACAATTCGGCTGCGGTTGGTTGCACCGAGAGCCATATTGCATGCCTCGCACAATGCCGATCCGCCGTCGTAAAGCGAAGCGTTTGAAACCTCCATACCGGTGAGGCGGCAGATTTGAGTCTGGTATTCGTAAATGGCCTGAAGCGTCCCCTGCGAGCACTCGGCCTGATAGGGGGTGTAAGCCGTGTAGAATTCGCCGCGTCCGGCCAGTGCGTTGACCGCCGAGGGTATAAAATGGTCGTAGATTCCGCCTCCCAGAAAATACACCAGGTGCGAATAATTGCGTCTCGCCAATCCGGAAAGATAGGTGAATACCTCCAGTTCCGATTTCCCTTCCTGAAGGTTGAACGAGCGGGGCCTGAGTTCTTCCGGAATTATGGAAAAAAGCTCCTCCATGGAAGACACTCCGCAGGCTGAGAGCATCTCTTTACGTTGTGCTTCCGTATTGGCAACATAGCTCATAGACTGTCCCTCCCGGTGGTAACCCTTTTCTACGCGCTTTCAATCCAGAAAATCGGCCAATGCCCTGCGGGCAGTGCCCTCCTTGTAGAAAGGCGGCTCCGCCACCTTCGCTTGCAGCACCCGACGCGCCTCCACTTCGATACACGTACCTGCCACAGAAAAGCCTGAATCCACGTATCCGAGAGCGACGGCATGGTTCAGGGACGGGGCGAAGCTGCCGCTCGTGACCACTCCGATCCTATTGCCCTCCAGCGAGCGGATTCGGTTTCCTTCCCGTGCAGCCTGCCTCCCTTCAAACTCCATGCCGATCATATGTTCTCTGCGATCGATATCGCTCAGAATTGCCGTGGATCCGATAAACGATTTCGTCGTCGAAATGAACGGGCCGAATCCTGCCGTACCTGCATTTCGATCCACTTTTAACTCGTGGCCGTAAAGCGGCATCCCGATTTCAAGCCGCAGAGTATCCCGGGCGCCAAGGCCCGCTGGAACCGCGCCCTGTCTGATGCATTCATCCCATATCCGTTCAACAGTTCCCGGATCCGAGTAT
>JARRLM010000225.1:0-4446 GCA_037386985.1 Acidobacteriota bacterium
GACATGGCGGAATTACAAGGAAAACAAGAACTCCAGGCCGGCTCCATTAAAAGGCATCAAAGTGCTGGAGGTTGCCACTCTCCTGCTGGGTCCCGGAGGGCCGGGTTTCCTCGCGAAGCTGGGTGCCGAAGTGATAAAGTGCGAAATGCCGCCTATGGGAGATACGCTTCGCAGCCTGGTTCCCTTCGGTTTTTTCTTTCGGGAACACGGATGCGGGTTGACACACCCCAACCTGAGCAAATACTGGATTGGCCTGGATCTGCACAAACCGGAAGGGCAGAAAGTGTTTCGCGATCTGGCGGTCAAAGCCGACATCATCGAAGAGAACATGCGACCCGGAGTATTGGAAAAATGGAATGTCGGCTACCGGCAGATCAAAGAAATCAATCCGCGCATCATTTATATCTCGAAGAACGGTTATGGTCAGTGGGGCCGGTACGCTGATGAGAACAGGCCTTCAAACGACGGCGGTTCCCAGGCAGCATCGGGTTTCGCCTGGATGTCGTCTTTTCCGGGGAAGCCTCCGCTTAAGAGCCGGTTGTATACGGCCGACGCATACGGAGGTTTGATGGGCGAGATACCAGTTCTGGCGGCGCTGCATTACAGGGAAAAGACAGGCAAAGGACAGTACATTGAGATGTCCCAAACAGAAAGCCTTATGAGGACGATGTCCTGGGTCTGGCCCTACCAGGGGATTACGGGTGAACCCGCCATGCCGTCAGGTAACAGGGACCAGTGCGTATGCCCGGCCGATACTTTCCGCTGCGTTGACGATACTTTCGTCGCGATAGCGGCTCCGGCTCCGGAAGAGTTCAAAGGCCTGTGCACAGCCATGGGCAAACCGGAGTTGGCCGAGGATCCAAGATTCAAGGATCATCTGGTTCGGCTGCAGGAGGAGAATGCCGTAGCGATCCTCGGCATCATCAGCGACTGGGTAAGAACCATGACTTTCGATCACGTCATGAGCCTGGCCGAGGAGCACGGCTTCGCAGCCTCGGAAATTCGCAGCGCCAGGGATATCGCTGAAGATCCGCATTTTCGGGAGCGGGACTACATCACCGAAATTGACGATCCGCTTGACGGGCCCATGATCAACTACGATTTTCCGGTGATGATGTCCAAAACGCCGCCGAGAGTCAATTGGTCGGTCAGGCCGGTCGGTTTCGATAACGAATATATAATGGCCCAGGTATTGGGAAAGAATAAACAGGAAATCAAGCAACTGTATGAGTGCGGCGCTTTAGGAAAATGGGCGGACGTAAAGGGTCGGCGTCCTGCAACTACCTGGGACGGCAAAACAGGTCTTATCTTGTCCAGGGAACCGGGTTATACCGATGGCGGAAGGGGGGAATGAACTATGCAGCGGCAACCTTTGACAGAATGGGTAAGGGAAAGGGACGATCCTAAAATCGCAAATACCAGACCCGAGGCGCTGGATGATTTAACCATATTGGATTTGAGCTACAACAACTACGGCGGCTGCTACTGCACTTCCCTGCTCTCCGAGCTCGGCGCTCAGGTTATAAGGATTGAGCCCCCGGAAGGTGATTTCCTGAGGACATGTACTCCATACGGTCTCCTACACAAGAACGAGGGCTTGGTTTATTTGTCTGAAGGCAGGAACAAGTTTCACGTCACGCTCAACCTGAAAGATCCCAAAGGCAGGGAGATGCTCAAGAGCCTGGCGGCTCAGGCGGATGTTCTTGTGGAGACCTACCACCCCGGGGTGATGGATGACTGGGGTATCGGCTACGAACAGCTGAAGGAGATCAATCCCAGGCTGATATTTGCCTCTATCTCTCCCTGGGGCCAGTTCGGGTCCAGAAGCAAGAACAAAATGCCGGACTACGAAAACATAGCTCAAGCCAGGGGATCCATACAGTACGCAACCGGGGAAATGTTGCCTGAAGGCAAGACCTATGACGAATGCCCCTGGGCGGTTCCCACGAAGGCGGGCCCCTGGATCAGTTGGGCCTCTGCAGGGACATTCATGGCTGCCGGCATTCTCTCGGCTCTGTACTATCGGGACCGTACCGGAGAAGGGCAGGCTCTGGATGTGGCGACGGCTGAGGCGTACGCCAACTTCGACGATTGGGGCGTGCTGATATACCAGGAGCATGAATATATCGTTGAGCGCTTCGGAAGCCTGGATCAGGGCGCATGGATATACTGCTTCGCGCCGACCAAGGATGGCGCCGTTTTTATAGGTGGCTTGAGACTGGAAATGTGGCAGGCATTCGCCGACATGGTGGGAAAATGGGATGATTGGGGCGCCGCAGATTTCGAGCATCTCGGAGATTTCATGGGAAAAGAGGCGCAGCTGAAATGGGCTCCTCTGGTATTTGCAGAAACTCGCAAATACACCACCGACGAGCTGGTGGCTATGTCCTTGAAATACGGCAAGGAAGGCCGGCTGGCTCCCATCACGCCGGTTATAGCCCCGGTTTGCAATCCCATGGAAACTATGACGGATGCAAACTGGCTGGACAGAGGAATGTTCACTCCGGTTGATGATCCTGTGTACGGACCGGTTGTTGTGGTTCAGTCGCAATACAAAATGACGGAAACGCCCCCCAGAGTGAAGTGGGTATGCCGTCCCGTGGGCTACGACAATGATTTTATATATCTGAAGTACCTGTCTTTGGGGCCCACCAGACTGACGAAGTTGAAAGAGGCTGGCGTTGTTTAAATCGGCGGCGCACAGCCTGTCCAACCCAGGCCCTCACGTCAGCGTTATTACCGGCCTTCTTACAGGACCGGGAGAGTAGGCCGGTATGAGCGAATGCGCGGGATCCATGGAGTATCAATTTAAGGAGGTAAGATGATAAGCAAGGATGAGCTAGCAAATATCGTTGGTGCGGAGAACGTGAGCGATGCTGAAGCGGATCTGCTCAAGTACTCCTGCGACCGCAGCCTGGTTCCTCCGGGAATGCCTGAATGCGTTGTGTGGCCGACGAGTGCGGAAACTGTCGGCGGCGTTCTGAAGTGGGCGAATATAAATAACGTGCCTGTGGTTCCGGTTTCATCGAAGGAACACTTCAACGGCGGCACCGTTCCCCGGCAGGGCGGTATTGTTGTCGACCTGTCGAAGATGAACAGGATCCTGGAAATAGACAAGGATCTTAAGAAGGCACGCTTCGAAGCGGGGGTTACCTGGGGACAATTGACGTCCGAGCTGAAGAAGAACGGCATGCGCATCATCATGCCCCTGCTGCCTCATGCCGATCGTTCGGTCCTGACCGACAACCTGGAAAGGGAAGTGCCGACGAATACCGTCTACGATTACGGGGAGCCGATGATGGCTTTTGAGGTTGTCTGGCCGACCGGGGAGGTTTTCCGGCTTGGCTCCGCCAGCGTGAACGGATATCCCGATTCCCATTCGAAAGGCGGCAATCCTTCCGGACCCGGTATCGATTTCTACCGGTTTATTCAGGGAGCGCAGGGCACGATGGGGATATCCACCTGGACGAACCTCAAGATCATGTTTGAAACGGAGAAGGACAAAGTGTTTTTCGCTCCACTGGATGATCTGGCCTATGTGCAGGAATTTCTTTACAGGATCCTGCCCCGAAGAGTCGGCCAGGAAGTGGTTCTTTTGAACAACGTCGATCTTGCTGCCATTGTTGCTGAAGATTTCAATGCCGATTTCGAGAAGCTTCGCGCAATGCTTCCGCCATGGACTCTGATCATTGTCGTTAGCGGGCTCCTGCGCCGTCCAGACGAAAAAATCGCTTACGAGGTCAAGCTGCTTCGCGAGGTGGTAAAGAATGAATTCCGCAACCTGAATCTCTCAGAAGCCCTGCCGGGCTTCCCGGGACTGGGAAACAAGATGCTTTCGCTCCTGCGGAATCCATGGCCGGCGGACGTGACCTACTGGAAAAACCGCTGGCGGGGAGCTTCCCAGAGCCTGTTCTTCATAGCCAGACCGGAAATGTCCCCCCTCTATGTCGATATTGTGGAATCGATCGCTCCCAGATACGGATACCCGGTCGAGGATATTGGAAGTTATATCCAACCGATCGAGCACAATCGGGCATGCCAGGTTGAGTTCACATTCTTCTACGACGATAAGGACGCTGGATCTGCCCCCCGGATCGCGGCGCTGTACAGGGATGCGGCAAAGACTCTTATCAGCGAAGGCGCCCTCTTTACCAGGCCATACGGCGAACTTGCGCCGATGGTTTATGAGCGGGCGACCAATTACGTAATGGCGCTGAAGAGGGTGAAGAAGATTTTCGATCCCCAAAATATTATGAATCCCGGCAATTTGTGTTTCTAGGGAGGCGATGATGCCAACGACTAAATTCAGTTTAGATACATCAGATCTTAAAAATTTTGCTTATGACATGAGACTGTGCATTAAGTGCAAGGGATGCTACTGGGTCGAGCACACGTACCAGCCCGGAGCGGAATTCAGCACGAGATGTTCCAGTAATTACTGGGACA
>JARRLM010000226.1:0-4437 GCA_037386985.1 Acidobacteriota bacterium
CTCTTTCCCGAGAAGCCAAGCTGGCGCTGGCCAAAGGCAGTGCAGAGGCCAAAACGGCGATGTGCTCGGGCGAAGGCGGTGTACTTCCTGAATGTCTCGATGCCGCCTACAAATATGTTTTCGAGTATGTCCCGAACAAATACAGCGCCACCGACGAGACATTCAGGCTGGTGGATGCCGTTGAAATCAAGATCGGTCAGTCCGCCAAACCGGGTATGGGGGGGCACCTGCCCGGCCACAAGGTCACGGCCGAAATAGCCGCCATCCGCGGCAGGCGGAAAGGACAGGATATCATCAGTCCCTCGCATTTCCCCGACATCCGTAACCGTGACGAACTCAAGCGGACCGTGGAGGACCTGCGGAGAAAAACAGGCGGCAAGCCCATCGGAATCAAGATAGCGGCCAGCCATCTCGAGGACGATATCGACATTGCCCTCTACGCCGGTGTTGACTTTATTACGATTGACGGCCGTGCAGGCGGGACGGGGGCTGCACCGAAGGTTGTCAAAAATGCCGCTTCCATACCCACCGTCTTCGCCCTGGCCAGGGCCCGGGAAGTTCTGGATGCGCGGGAAGCGAAGAATGTTACCTTGATCATTACCGGTGGCCTGCGTGTTTCTTCGGACTTTGCCAAGGCATTGGCCATGGGGGCCGATGCGGTGGCCGTAGCGACAGCCGCGATGATGGCTGTCGGCTGCCAGCAGTACCGTATCTGCGATACGGACAAGTGTCCGGTCGGAATCGCCACGCAGGATCCTTCGCTTCGCGCACGGCTGGACGTGGAGAAGTCGGCCACGCGGGTCGCCAACTTTTTCCGCGTGTGTACGGACGAGATCAAGGAGTTTGCCCGGCTGACGGGAAATGACGACGTACATGGTCTATCGGTTTCAGACCTGTGTACGACCAATTCAGAAATTTCGAAATACATGAATATCGAGCATGTATAAATTCTAATTTAGAGGAGAAACGATATGGCAACTAAGGAAAATCTGGCGGCAGCTTTTGCCGGAGAGAGTCAGGCAAACCGAAAATATCTGGCCTTTGCAAAAAAGGCTGAAGAAGATGGAATGCCGCAGGTGGCAAAGCTGTTCCGCGCTGCGGCGGAAGCCGAAACGATTCACGCACACGCACATTTTCGGGTCATGGGCGGCATCAAGAGTACGGCCGAGAACCTCCAGGCTGCGATTGGTGGAGAGGGCGAGGAATTCCAGGATATGTACCCGAAGATGCTGGCCGAGGCTCAGGCGGAGGGAAACAAGCCGGCGGAATTTTCCTTCAAGAACGCGCTGGCCGTAGAAGAAATTCATCATGGACTTTATTCGAAGGCGCTGGAAGCCGTACAGGCCGGGAACGACTTGCCGGCGAAAAAAATCTATGTATGTCCCGTGTGCGGCAACACCGTAGAGGACGATGTTCCGGATACCTGCCCCATCTGTGGTGCCGCAGGCAGCAAGTTTACGGAGGTTGCCTGAATTTTGATCAGGCTATGGTGGTAATTCCGTCAACCGGGCAGGGGACGATTCCCCAGATATCCTTTGCATATTCCCGGATGGTGCGGTCGGATGAGAATTTCCCGGCACGGGCGACGTTAAGGATGGCCCTTTCATCCCATGCTGCGGGATCCCGATAGAGCCTGTCGATCCGTTCCTGCGCCTCAACATAAGAATTAAGATCCGCCAGAAGCATGTATGGATCGCCTCCCTGCAGCAAACCGTCCACCAGGGGACGAAAAATTCCCGGCTCGAACATGCTGAAAAAGTCCTGTTCTATCATCTGCAAAACCCGGCGGATTTCTTCGTTGCCGTTGTAGATGCTGATCGGGTTATAGCCGGGCCGCCTTTGGGCGACTTCGTCGGCCGTGAGGCCGAAGATAAAGATGTTGTCATCGCCGACTTCCTCAAGGATCTCCACATTTGCGCCATCGAGCGTACCGATCGTGAGCGCTCCGTTGAGCTGAAATTTCATGTTGCCGGTTCCCGAAGCCTCTGTCCCGGCCATCGATATCTGTTCGCTTACGTTGGCTGCAGGAATAATACGCTCCGCCAGCGAGACCCGGTAATTGGGAACGAATACCACGCGCATGCGATCACGGACCTGCGGGTCGCCGTTGACGACTTCGGCAATCTGGTTGATCAATTTTATGATGAGCTTGGCTGTAGCGTATCCCGGGGCGGCTTTACCGCCGAAGATGAAAGTCCTCGGTTCAAAATCGGCCTGTGGATCATCTTTTAAACGGTTGTAGCGCAGAATAATGTACAGCGCCAGGAGAAGCTGGCGCTTGTATTCGTGCAGCCTTTTCACCTGTACATCGTAGATCGACCCGGGGTCTATTCCCACGTTGACGCGGCGTTTGATGTATCCGGCCAGGCTGGCTTTGTTCTGCTGCTTGGCTGCACGGAAACGCTCGCGGAAGCCGGCATCTTTTGCCAGAGGTTCCAACCTCCGCAACTCCTCGAGGTCGGTGATCCATTTGCCTCCAATGGCCTCGGTAATCAAGGAGGCCAGAGGCGGGTTGGCTTTCAGCAGCCAGCGGCGCTGGGTGATCCCGTTGGTCTTGTTGTTGAATTTTTCCGGCCAGAATTCGGCGAAATCTTTCAGCAGAGAATTCCGCAGCAGTTGGGTGTGGAGTAGCGCGACGCCGTTGACCGAATGAGAGCCGACAATGGCCAGATTCGCCATTCGAATGTATTGCGGCTTGTTTTCTTCAATGATACTCATCCTGCGAAGGCGATCCAGATCCATAGGGTATTGGTCGGCGACCGCGCGCAGAAAGCGCCCGTTAATTTCCTGAACTATCTGAAGGTGGCGGGGCATAAGGTTTTTGAACATGTCCAGAGACCAGCGTTCCAGGGCCTCCGACAGGATCGTGTGATTGGTGGAGCCCGGGGTCGCGACGGTGATATCCCAGGCCTCCTCCCAACCCAGTCCCTCCACATCCATCAGGATTCGCATGAGCTCCGGAATCGCAAGCGCGGGATGTGTGTCGTTCAGCTGTATGGCGACGTAATTGGGGAATTCTCTCCATTCATGACTGTCTGCCTTGAATCGGCGGATGATGTCCTGGATGGAACAGGATACGAAGAAGTATTCCTGTTTCAGGCGAAGTTCTTTGCCCTCGAACATATTGTCATTCGGATACAGAACTTTGGTCAGGTTTTCGGCCCGGACCTTGTTTTCGACTGCCTCGATATAGGAACCACGGTTGAAATCCTCCAGGTCGAATTCTTCGGCTGCCCGAGCCGACCATAGCCTCAAGGTGTTGACGACTTCACCGCCGTATCCGACAATCGGGAGATCGTAGGGCATGCCGATAACCGACTTGCCGGGAATCCATTTCCATCGTGTCTTCCCGTTCCGGACATCTGTTTCCACATGACCTTCATAACCCACTTCGAAAGAGAACTCCGGGTGGGCGATATCCCAGGGATATCCCTGTTTCAGCCAGGGGTCGGGTTTTTCAACCTGGTATCCATTGACGATTTGCTGATTGAACATGCCGTAATCGTAGCGCAGCCCGTACCCGATGGCGGGATATTTATGCGTGGAAAGAGAATCAAGGAAGCAGGCCGCCAGCCTTCCCAGACCGCCATTGCCCAAGCCTGCATCGTTTTCATAATTGCGCAGCTGATTCCAGTCCAACCCTTCCTTCTGTAGTGCCCTTACACACAGGTCTTCGATTTTCAGGTTGATTACGTTACTGCTCAGAAGCCGTCCAATGAGAAATTCCAGGGACAGGTAATACATCCGCTTGACCTTATGCTTATGGTGCGTCTGCTGGGTGGCCATCCAGCGTTCGATCATAAAATCCCGGATAGCCAGCGACAGGGCAAAGTAATAATCTCTCTCTGTAGCGTTAAAACTGTCTTTGGCCAGGGTATATCGCAGGTGATGTTCGAATACTATCTTCAAATTAGCCGCGGTCATGTTCAATCGGGAAGAGAAAGCGGTCTGATTTCGTTTTGAACCTGCAGGGGTGGAGGAATTTTTCATGGTCCGGTCTCCTCGGATACATCAGCTTTCTGGCTTTATACAAGAATATATGAATGATTTTAATATTTTATGAATTAGAGACAATGAACTCAAGGAACAGGATATCGTAATCTACATGAAACAGAACGTCAGAATTCTCCGGGCCCGGATCCGCGGCCGCCGTAACGAAGCTGGGTTTTCAAGTCCCGGATGATTTGAGGGGAACCGGTGAACACGTTGTCCGGAAACCGGTAAAATAACAGGATGGATTCGAGAATTTCCGTGCGCATATCAGAATTGAATGCCAGCCCTGCCAGATATTGAAGCCGCAGGTTTTTGTCCCGGTTGATTTGGGCTTTCCGGGTCCACATTTGCAAATCCGACGCTCTTCCGGCATACGTGGCAAAAAGGGTGACCACCATATTCCAGCCGTCCTGTCCATAATTGAGCCCGAATCCCACATCCGCC
>JARRLM010000227.1:0-5874 GCA_037386985.1 Acidobacteriota bacterium
TTCATGGGTTCCTCCTTTCCAGGCACGAATACGGGCCTATTCCAGGATCAGTTCTTCCGTATGATCCATGAGCCAGCGGGCTTTGCGCTGTGCAATCTGATTTACCAGCCGGGTTTGTGGATACTTATCCGGGTCAATCTCCAACGCTTTGTTTATCAGGTAAATAAATTCTTCCCTGTTCTGGGTCGGTATGGATACGGCTTCGACAAAGGCTACATAGAGCCCTGCATCCCGGCCCTTTGTCAGTTCCAACGCGCGTTCATAGTGATGTCTGATAAGTTCCTCGTCCAGCTCACCCACCTTTGCAGCTGCCAGCTGAATCTTGAACGAATGAAGCGCTCCGTTATCCCACGTTTCATCCAGCTCCAAACCTCGATTTATCAGAGATTCAACTTCGGGAAGCCTGGCTAAAAGGACCGCGTCGTCTCTGGATACGGATATACCAAGCCCCAGGGCTGCGGCGCTCCAATAGAGAAACGGCAGATCTCTCTTCTTCTTGTCGCTGCGGATCCAATCCACCGCTTTCTCAGGCTCCAAAAACAACTGATTTTCAAATCCGGGATAATATTTTTCCAAACCACGGAGCCCATAGTCGAGCGCTCGCAGATAGAGTTTGCCGGCACGTTTTTTCATAGTTCTGGCCCGGTCCAGATCCCTTTCTTCCATGACCTCGGCTTCGTAATCCACATATGCATAGGAATAAAGAACAAAGCCCTTGCATGATGTCAGAAGCAAACCGGAATGTTCGGGGGATTCGCCCAGCAGGCTTTCCATAAGCTTCAACCCGAAGGGGAGCGCTTCGCCTACCAGTTCGATGTCCTCATCGGTTTCATAGACGGAATTCCCGGAAACCAGGGCATCCCCGACCATGTTTACGGCCATATGACGAACGGAACAACCTGTGGAAAATGGGAGCACAAAAACAAAAATCAAAAGAATTGTTTTGCCTCTCGTTTTTGAGGAAGGGCAGAGTTTCATATCCGTACCTCCGTTTGTCTTTTTATTCATAGAAGCGTTTTCTGGTCTCGAAATATGCAAAAATTATTTCTTCTCCTTCAGTTCATGTGTTGAATCTGATTAAAGCTGTAGCTGTGGTCAAAGTGCAGCGACTGTTTGAATAACTGCAGAAAAGAGGGGATACGTCACAACACCGGTAAAAACTTTTGTGTTGAAAAGCTGCAATATTTGCGCAGAGACACAAAAATCCCGCGTGGTGACAGGCTTATCACACGGCTCGGAAATGCGGGTTAAATGTATGCCGCCGCTTTGAATGCGGACATGACGGCCGTGGCGATGGTGCCGACTTCCGAAGCGTCGCCGACCACGAACACCTCCGTTTCGGGTGCGCTGTGGCGCAGGGAATCGGCAACTTCGATATTCGAAGACATACCGAGAGCCAGGAGCACCGTGTCGGCCGGAATCCCGATCTCTGCGGACGTTTGGGTATCGCTGCAGATTACGGCTCCATCGGTTATCTCTTGCAGCCTGCAGTTGAAATATATGGGGATATCCAGTTCCTTTACCAGTGCCTGTAATTCCATGGCTGCTCCTCCGGCAGAGGCCCTCAGATTCGACAGGTCCGGAGCCATTTCTACAACAACCAGATCTTTGCCCCTGCGCTTGAGGCCTATGGCACTTTCTATGCCGACGGCACCCGCCCCGGCGATGACCGTTTTGCCGCCAACCTTTACTTTGCCGTTGTCGGCCTCTGGCGCCCAGTGAACGTGGGGTTTGTCAATTCCTGGAAACGGCGGAATCACCGGGCTTGAACCGACAGCGACGATGAGCGCATCGTAACCTTCGGCGTCCAGCATCTTCTTTGTCGCCTCGACATTCAGAAGGACGCGCGCGGGAGCCTTGTTTGCCTGAAGCACCAGGTATTCAAGATAATCCTTCACATCCCGTTTAAACGGCAGTCGAGATCCGGCAACAACATTTCCGCCTAAAAATCCATTTTTCTCATACAGAGTGATCTCATGCCCTCGCTCGCACAGCGTCAGCAGCGCCTGGATGCCGGCAGGACCTCCGCCGATGACAGCGACGCGTTTTTTTACATCCGCTTTTCCGACCCCTCCTCCAGGGAACTCCGTTTCATTTCCCAGGAAAGGATTCACGGCGCAATTTATAACTGCGGGAACCATAAGCCGGAGACCGCAGTACTGGCAACGGAGGCAGGGCCGGTGGTCTTCTTCCTTCGAGAGCGCATATTTGCGCGGCATTTCGGGATCGGCCAGCAGCGGGCGGCACATCGCGACAAAATCGGCCTGACCGCCGGCGATGATGTCCTCCGCCTGTTTGACGTTCATGATGGACCCGACCGTGCATACAAGCAGGTCCGGGAATGCTTTTTTAATATCCGCGGCGTAATGAACGTTGTACATCCTGTCCATCAGATAATTCTGATACCAGTTGCGCATGTACTCGAACTCGCCGTGGAGGCCTGCGGAGACATGAAGGATGTCGACCTTGCGGCGTATCAGCTCGATGAACTTCAGGGTTTCATCAAAGTGCATGCCGTCCGGGTGGATCTCGTCAGCCGATATACGGTATTCGATAACAAAATCCTCGCCGCACAGTTCGCGGACTCTGTCGAGCACCTCTTCGGCAAAACGGGCCCTGTTTTCGAGCGAACCTCCGTAGTCGTCCGTGCGCTTGTTGTAAAGGAGACTCGCAAACTGCGAAATCAGGTTCCCGTGGCCGCCGTGGATCATACACATTTTAAAGCCCGCTCTTTTGCACCTGTAGGCAGCCATGCCGTACTTATCCACCGTCTCCTTTATCTGTGCATGGTCCATCTCGATTGTGGGAACAGGGTCCCGGCCCTGTATCGGCGCGCGCCAGATCTCGCTGGAGGGAACGAGGGAGGAGGGGCTGATTGCGGCTTTCCCGGTTTTCCCGAAGTCGGAGTCCTTGCCGTTGTGGTTGATTTCCAGAGAGGCGTGCGCTCCATAGCCGTGGCACATCTCGACAAAACGGGTAAGCGGAAGAATGCACTCGTCGCTGCCC
Organism: Acidobacteriota bacterium; assembly: GCA_037386985.1. GTDB lineage: Bacteria > Acidobacteriota > UBA6911 > UBA6911 > UBA6911 > UBA6911. The sequence continues at coordinate 3,007 of JARRLM010000227.1, forward strand.
AGATCCAGCTGTCGCTCCTCATCGCACGCCTCTCTGATGTCGACAACGGAATTCCCGACATGGATAATGGCTGCGCCGCCCTTTGCTATCGGCCTGAAAAAATTGACAAACTCCGTCGTCACCCTTCCTTCCCTGTCGGCCAGGTTGGGAGAGGGTGGAGCCATTTCCAAACGATTTTTGAAGTCAACGCCCCTGATCCGAATAGGCTCAAATACACTTTCATATCTTGATCTCATTTCATCCTTCCTTTCTGACTCCGACAGCATGGAACGCCCAATCTTACAACTTTTGAACGCCGGATGAAAAGTGAAGGTTCGGGTGGATGACACGCATAATCCTCTGATATATTTCCCATTGGTTCAGGTATAAGGACAGTTGGGGCAAAAGAAGTGGGATCTGGAACAACCATCGATTTTGACATATAAATTAGAATGCCAAGGGCAACTTCCGACAAAGAGAATAATGGATCGACTCGAGAAATATCTTGAAGCCACGGAAATTATTAACAGCAACCACCGTGAAGTCCGGGTTTTCGCCGAAGAGAGCCTGGCCGGCACAAAAGACCCGGTTGAAAAGGCCGTACGCCTCTACTACGCGGTACGCGACCGAATCTGGTATGACCCCTACTATCCTTTTTACAAACCCGAGCACTACCGGGCAAGCAATGTCCTGAAAGCCCGCCGTGGATTCTGCATCCCGAAAGTCTCGCTCCTCTGCGCCGCTGCCAGGGCCAGCGGAATCCCCGCGCGCGCCGGATTCGCCACCATCCGCAATCACCTCGCCACACGCCAGCTTCTGGATTTCATCGGCTCAGACATCTTCACCTACCATGGATTTACCGAATTCTTCCTGGAAGGCAAATGGGTGAAAGCAACTCCAGCCTTCAACAAAGAACTTTGCCTAAAACACGGTGTCGCGCCTCTGGAATTCACCGGCCGCGAGGATTCCATGTTTCAGTCCTACAACGCCGACAAGCGGAAATTCATGGAGTATTTGGAATTTCACGGCACATTTGCGGACATTCCCGTAACTGAAATTGTCGGTGCATTCAAAAAAACCTACGGCCGGGAGCGGGTGCGAGACTGGATTGAAAGTTTTGAAAAATATGGAAATGTACGAAAAGGGCGCTTTGATAATGAAGATGTGGTGCATTGAGGGATTCGTGTAATATATTAATTTCTTATTCCGGTGCTTTAAATTCTTCGCTTCCGTTGACGACATAGACGAAAAGGGATCTGCCGGGCTTCTGTTTGGAGCGCCTTATGGGAACGCAAATTTTCAGGTGCCGTGCAATCTTAATCTTTGTCATTCTTTGCAGCCCGGGGATCGCACCGGGAGCAGATGAGATTTCACTCCCCTTCGATATCGACCAGTGGCTGGGATATTCGAATCGCAAGGACTTTTCCTGGAGCGTCAGCGTCTCCAAGCGGCAAACAATTGCCGAAAAGTGAAAACGGAAACGATCTGCACTTTGTAATAGAAGTCTCATCAGAGGACAACACCAAGACTCCCAGCGCCTCCCACACCAACGTACCGGTTCCGCCCATCGACGAACCTTTTGATGTCTCCTTCAGCAGCAGGTTCTACCTGCGCCCCGGCAGCTATACCATCACACTTATTGTTTTCGATTCCGTCTCCGAAAAAGGAAATGTCCAACGAAAGCAGGTTAAGGTCTCCCCTCTGAAAAACGATGAACTGCCGGAACTGGACCGCGACTTTAAAGATATCGAGTTCGTTACACAAACCAATGAAATTTTTCAATCAGGCAGGGAGCGGCTGCCGGTTGAAAACAGCCGCTGCCTTTGTATCGACATCGTCGCCAACGTCCCGTTGGACCAAAATCAAAGGAACCGCGAGGAGTTCGGAAGACACTATTCGAATCCGGTATATGTACTGCAGGCTGCCAATGTCCTTTCTCATGTCGGCCTCCAAAACAGCCGGATTCGTTTGAGTCTTCTGGACGGATTGCGGGTAAAAACCGTTTTTAATCGTAAGAATGCAGACAACATTGACTGGCAGGATACAGGCCTGGATTTGTTATATCGGGAAAATTCACAAACAATTGACTACGCCACAATTAAAGCTCAGACAGAAGCGTCTGCGTATTTGATGGATCTGCTGAACAAAATCATGAATGAGGACGAGTGCACGCTGAAGGCGAATTCCCCGGTAAAAATTGTCATAGTCGTCAGCGGTCCAATGAAATTTGCCGAGCGCACGCCTGTCATGCAGTTCAATCCCCGGGGAGTGATGCAGAGTGGCGCTCCGGTTCATTTTTTCTATTTTTGTATTCCAAACAGTCTGACTCTCGGCGGTTCTGACGACGACCTCAAAGAGATGCTGGCTCCCGCAGAACCCCGGACATTCACTGTCAGAGATCCCCGTTCATTCCGCGAGGCTCTGGCGACTTTTATTTCCCAGCTGGAGTCGCTGGAATGACGACGCTCCAATACCCGCCGCCTGTAATTCACACAGATGCAAATTTTTAATTCTTGCGGATTAATTCTGGGGGGCGTAGTAACCGCTCTTTGTGTTTACGGCAAGTTTCGGAAAGTCCGGAGGAGTGTCCAGTTTAACCTTGATTTCGCGCCATTTACCGTCCCGCGCTGTATTGGTCGGTGCATAACCCAACACATATTGATTGCGCAACTCAACGTGAATACAATCGAAAAGATCCTGATTACTCTGAAAACGGGGCCATTCTGCCCTGCCTCCAGAAAAGTGCGCAATGTCTTCCAGAAAGGGGCGGCCGTACCTGAACATCGGGAGAATATAAATCTGTACGCCGGATTCCATGGCGAACTGGCGGACTTCGTACTTGCTGTAGCGGCTGTTATTGTCGTCACCGTCCGTAAACACGATCAGGGC
>JARRLM010000228.1:0-9159 GCA_037386985.1 Acidobacteriota bacterium
GTGTTCTTAAAGGGAAGAAATATGCATATGCCTTTGAAGAAAAACATCAGTATTTCGAGGGAGCGACCTTTGGCGGCACAGGTGTGGTGAGAGACGGGCTTGTCCTCACCTCCGGGCTCTGCCCCCATATGGCCCGAACGCTCGAAACCGACGATGGTACGGAGCAACTGACTTTCGCTCTTGTTGAGGCAATAAGGGGCACGAAGTAACGGGAACCGGCGCCGTGAAGTTGGACAGTCTCAAATGGACATTCCCGGATATTATTAAAATGCCAAATTAATGTGCTAAGATCGGAGCAGATCAAACTGGATTCGAGGTACATACTCGATCTATTCGATTTAAAGCCGGCAGGAATATTTCAGGGGGCGCTTATGAAAAAGTTTTGCATATGGGCATTCGCGGCAACGGCTGCAGTGATTTTCACAATCGGATGTCGGTCTTCAAATGACGTCACACTGGAGGTGCTTAATCCTCGAGGTGAGATCACGCTGCCGCCTGTTTCGGCGCCCAGCGCTCGTATCGCCGATTTGGCCGGCAAGAAGATAGGTCTTTATTGGAATGAAAAGCCCGGAGGAATTCACTTCTGGAATGGAATCGAGCAACTCCTGAAAGAGAAGTTGCCTGGAACGACTGTTTTGCGCTACTCGGGTGCCTTCGACCTTGGAGAAGAGTTTGCGGCAAAGATAGCGGCAGAGACGGATGCCTTTTTTTACGGCGTCGGAGACTGAGGATCGTGCACATGGGCCGGCGTGTCCGGCTACTACAGGTTGGAAAAGCTCGGGAAACCCGGGGTTTATGTTTGCACAGACAATTTTGTTCATGACGCCGAATCCGCGGCCGAAGATGTCGGAATGCCGAGATCCCGTATCGTAACGGTGCAAGCCGAGGACTATTACAGGCTCAGGGGAACGGATGCGGGAATAATGCCGGTTGCCGAAGCCGTAATCGATGAACTCATCGATGGGCTGAAACAGCCCCTGACGCCGGAGGAAGCCAGTACCACTGCTGAAAAGGAAGATCTTGGACCTCTCACGGTTTCTGCGGAATCCTACAGGCTTGCCGTTGAAAAATTCAACGGTATCTACCTCGATAATCAGTGGGGGGATGGATTAACGTTACTGCCTCCGACGAATGAAGCTGTGCAGGAGATGCTGAAGGGTACCAGTCGTTCTCCTGATGAGATCATAGGCACGGTAGCTCCCAAGAATGGTGTGGCTACGATCGAGAAGATTGCCATCAACGCTGTGATGGCCGGAGCCAAACCGGAATACATGCCGGTCATCCTTGCCGCGATGGAGTGCATCACAGATCCTGATTACGACGACCTTCATGTCATGACTTCAACCGGTTCTTTTAATTTCGCCATCATGGTAACGGGGCCCATTGCAGAGGAACTTAATATAAACGCCGGAATGGGATTTCTGGGCTATGGATGGAGGGCCAACAGCACCATAGGGCGTGCTTTGCGGCTCGCTTTGATTAATCTCGGCCGGGTATGGCCCGGGGTAAATGATATGGCTCTCGTCGGCCGCCCCTCGCAACAGTTCTATGTCTTTGCGGAGAATCAGAAATTCAGCCCGTGGCCGCCGTTTCATGTCACCCAGGGATTCAAGCCGGAGGATAGCTGTGTGACCGTATCCTCGGTTATGGGCGCTTCCAGCCATCTGCTGGGAGGCGGAGCAGTTGCAACATGGACGCCACAGGAGATCCTGGACAGTTCCGTCCGCATGATGAAGGAACCCCGGTGGGGCATGGCCACATGGAAACGCGGCAGTGCAAATCCGGGCCCGATGAAGTACATCCTCTTTTTCGAACCTGTGCTGGCTATGGAATTGGAACGCCTGGGCCATAATAGGGCCAGCTTGCAGAAGTATCTCTATGACATGCCGTCATTCCCTATGAAGAGCTGACACCCGCTGAAATCGCAAATGTTCAACCCAGGATCGACTCCGGAGAAATTCCCGAGGATCGAATCTCGATATTTAAAGGAGCATTAAAACCGGGCGGAAAGCTGCCTATGTTGGACAGACCCGAAGATATCCGCATTGTTGTCGCAGGGGGTATCCCGGGGTATTCATTCGCCATGAGTTTCTGGAGGGAAGGTCTTTACGCGCCGACTTCCGATCAAACGAAATTGATTCGCGGCGCAACACTGACCGAGGCAGGAAAGTAAAATCCCGGGAGAAATGCGGGCCCAGGAAGCGAAGCGGCTTACACCTTTCCCATGGCTTTCAACACCCTGTCCGGTGTTGCGGGCGGCTCGATCCACTCTCCTGTTGCGTTGGCCACGGCGCATACAGGAAGCAGAGGGGCGGCCATACAGTGACTGATGCCCGATGCGCCATAGCAGGCGTTCCCGGACCGGGTTTCCACGGCATATGTTTCGATAGGCCCCAGGTCCAGGATCGTGGGTTTCTTGTACTCGAACATGTTCGTGCTGAGTTTGACCCCCGTCGCCTTGTCGTAAATGAACTCTTCCGTCAATCCTCCATGGCTGAAGAACATCGCCTGGTGCAGCTGCCCTTCAAACGACGTCATCCTCAGTACCTTGCCCGGATCACAGACAACGACGTATTTGGTGACTTCCGTTTCTCCGGTTTCGGTATCCACGGCTACTTCGCAGAAGCTGGCGTTCATGACATCGAGGACTTTCCCGCCCTGATTAAATGTGGTGGCCGGCGGCCTCCCGAAGAATGTCGCGGCGATATCCAGATCGTGATCGCCGAATCCTTCGTCCGCGATAAACTTCCCGAAGGGATAGGATTTGCCGGGATCCGACTTCAGGTAGACCATTGTGTCCTTTGTGTCGAGATTCTCAGGACTGGTATTGAACACTCTGGATTTGGCAGCTAGTTCCAGGAGCAGTTTTTTGCATTTTACTGCAGCTTCCTTCATGACCCAGGCGGATGCTGTCGTGCCGTCGCTTCCTCCCCCTACGGGAGTGAAAATGTTTTTTTCATCATAATTGAGAATCACATCCTCGACTTTCGCCCCCAACTCTTCAGCGACAACCAGGGCTATGGCGTCGGCGCCATAATAGCCGGCCCAGGGCCCCTTGAGAGGCACATACACTTTGCTGTCCGCCTGAATGGTCACGGTTGCCGTATACGGCTGCTGGGCGTGCCGGGGCGACAGGGCGTACCGGAAACTCAAGCCGTGCATCCTGCCGTCCGGAAGCCTTCTGGTCCCGGCCGGATGCCATTTCCAGTTCATGGCCTCCTTGCCCTTTTCTATACACATCTTCAAGCCGGGAGGCACGCCCGGGTCCTGCTGGGAGGAAGGACCGTGAACGTTCTTGAGAGCGACATCCGTAACATCCATGCCGAGTTTTTCCGCCACGATCTGCTCGGCTATAGTCATGACGTCCCAGTTGAAAGGAGAGGTCTGGCTCAGAGTATTGCGGCCTGAATTGGTGTAGACTTCCTGGAAACGGCTTTTTTGATTGACGCATCGCGTCGTATTGAAAGGGCTGAATCTCGCTTCGAATCCTCCCCAAGCGGAGGGGGTTTCTTCCGGGGCTCCCGGATCCCCAATAGTGTATTCTTCAACCGCAACAATTGTTCCGTTATTCTTGAATCCGATCTTTGCCTGAGAATATCGTTGCGGATTGGCGGGATAGTAATCATTCCGCCTGTCGTTTACGCAGCGGACGGGCCGCCCCGTTCTCCTGGCCAGCAAAGGCGTAATGAGCTGGGATCGGCGGATGATCCAGTCGCAGTATTTGCCGCCCTGGAACAGGGTAAGTCGATGGAGTTTGTCGAAGTTGACATTGTACAGGGGACGCAGCTGGAATGCCCCCCACGTGGGACATATGCCTTCGATATACAGCGTCGGACCTTCGACTCCCCAGGGATCCTGAGCCCACCAGGCGAGGCTCCCGTTTGGATTCGGCGGGTGGGAGGCCGTACGGGAGTGCCCCCAGTCGAATTCAACGATATGGTCGGATTCTCTGAATCCGGTCTCAACATCCCCGGTGGCATAATTCGATACCAGGTCTTTGGGATCGTGCTTGATAATCGGCGCGCCCGGTTTTAAACCATCTTTAGCATCCACAATGCTCGGCAGAACATCCCATTCCACATCGATCAGTCTCAGCGCTTCTTCACAGATTTCCGGGGTAACGGCGACAACGACCGCGCCAATCTCTTCATCTTCCGTTTCGGCTTCACCCGGGATAAGAGGCCCGTGGATACCGGCCATTGTATTGACAGGCGGATGGGTTAAGCCTCCGTTTATGGACAGCACTTCCGGATCATTCCAGGTAACGATATCCACCACGCCGTCAAGCGCCTTCGCCCTGCTGATATCCATACTTTTTATTTTGACCCGGCCATAGGGGCTTCTGAGGAATTTGGCGTGGAGCATGCCGGGTACAACCGCATCGGTGCCGAATTTGGCCCGGCCGGTGGCTATGGTGTATGACAGCCTGCCGGGAACATTCGCTCGACCGACAGCTTTGAATTCCTTTCTCAGTCCATTGCTGCCTTCAATGTCTGCCATTTTGTCGCCTCACGATTAGAATTCTTGAGCTTTTATAACAGTCAGTGTACTACCAAATGCCGGGTTTTAGGTTGAAATGGTTCAAAAAAATCTCCGAAATCCGGTAAGCCGTCTTCAACCTCCTGATACTCTGCGGTCGAATTTCTTCATGTTCTCTATAATAATATCCTTGAAACTTCGTCTCTGTTTGGCTTGTACTATGGCATTGATTACAAAAAACCCTTTCACCCTGTAGAACTTGAACAAGGAGGGATAACGTTATGCGTTCAGCCTTTGCCGTCTGCTTCCTAACAGTCCTCAATGTCGCAACTTTAGTTACATTCAACGCATCTGCAGCAAACGCCGGCGTTGGCCCGATCCCGCTCAATTGCGACCGCGCCTGCCTGGAAAACGTAATCAACCAATACCTGGATGCTCTTGTGGCACGCGATCCCGGGACATTGCCCCTCTCCAGGGATGTTCAATATACTGAAAACAGTCAGATTCTTGAAGTCGGCGACGGTTTTTGGAAAACCGTCGAAGGCAGGGGAAATTACCTCCACATCTTCGCCGATCCGGAATTCGGCCAGGTTGCCTCCATGGGAACGATGCGGGAAGCCGGGGCTCCGCTGCTGATGAGCCTGCGTCTGCGCATTCAACTCGGCCGCATTACGGAAATCGAAAGCGTCTTCTTCAAGCCCGGTGGAGGCGGTCCCAATAATATCGCTGAAATGGACAAGCCGCATGTACCCGAAGACATCTGGTTCAAATCGATTCCGCCTGAAAAGCAGATGTCGCGTCAGGAGTTGATTGCGGTTGCCGACAGCTATTTTACAGGACTGCAGAAAACCGACGGTAAAGGCATCAACGGCACGGGGACCTACCTGTTTACCAATGACTGTCACCGCATAGAAAACGGCTCTCCCACAACAAACGTCCCTCGACGAGCGAATGTTGCCCCGGACAGCATCGACCTTTTTTCCATGGATTGCCTTTCCCAGTTCAAACTAGGCATCTATTTCGTGGTCCAGAGCATCCATAGCCGGCGTTATCCGGTAGTGGACCGGGCACGCGGCATTGTCTATACCCATTGTGTCTTCGATCAGGGCACCGTCAATAAAGGCACTCTTTCCGACGGCAGGCCTTATGAGTTTCCCGGATTCAACCGGCCTTCCAGTATCCTGGTCACGGAAGCTTTTCTCATTGAAGACGGCAAAATCCGCCGTGTGGAGATGGTCGGCCCCGGAGCTCTCTATCATATAAATTCTCCATGGCCGGGCGGTCTCAGTGGAGATTGATACTTCCGGAAACCGGGGTTCATTAGTTCTGCAATATCGTGATCGGCGATATAGTATGGCCGAATATATGGGCCTGTTTAAATTTCAAAATTTTATCCAAACCTCTCCCGCCCCTGCTATTTAATGAGCGAAAGGGATTTCTGTCACCATTATTATTTCGAAATTGGCCCGATTTCAGAAGTCATATCGAAAAGGAGGTATGTATCCATGGATGCATCCAAATATGACAAATATGTGGTTTATGTTCCAAAGAAAAGCGATCCCGGTGCGCCTTTCCCATCCCTGACACTTATGAGCAACGAACTGGTTCCCGGATCGAATGTCGAAGTGATGTTTAACTGGATATTGGAAAATCCGGACATGAAATTCGACAAGCCAATCAGTCATGCTCATAATTATGATGAAATGATCATCTACCCTGAATAAAACTTCAGCCGTATACATCCCCAGGAATGTTGAGCATGGTGTCGCCGGGTTCAACCGCTTCGACCGGCCGTATATTCAAATGGCGATCAAGCTGGGCGGACATTGAACAGGAAGATGATGCACGTGTGTGCAGGATTGCGGATAGGATCTTATCCCGATCCCAGCCTGTTTTTCGTCTGAAGCATATCGGCCACATGTTTCAGGTTGAGTTCTTCCAGGGTCTTCCGGTTGGGATAGCCTGTATCCGGATCCCAACCCTCCAGCCGGTAGAAGGCCGTTTTCCACTGCTCGACACCCTCCTCGTCCAGATACATGTCACGCACCGGTTTCCATGCCCACTCGGACCCATCAAAAACGGGCATATTCGCCGGGGGGAAGGAAGCCGCCGCCGCGCCGGGACGGTACATGAATCCCGCGAATTTCTCCATATCGCGATGCCTGCCCTGCATGATAAATATGGCCCGCATCAGGTTCCAGGCTTTCCGGCCGATTTCTATGCCATCGGTGAACTTGAGGTCCTTTCCGGTCGCCGCATTATAGAAAACGGGTTCCGCCTGAGGCGTCGCACCCAACCCATCCTCTCGCGTGGGACAGTAGTAATTCCCGAATCCCCAGTCGCATAGCAGGACCGATTCCTTGTAGAATATTGCATAATGCTGGTGGTAGGCGACAAACCTGGCCCTGTGCCCGGAGTAGATACCGGTTTCATAGGCCTGTTCGCCCTGCCAGCTGTAGTCGAACATGAACGGATCGTCGGTGTAGGGAGGCATCTGGGAAGCCATCCTTTCGACATATTCCTTGCAGGTCATTTTGTCGGTCGGGCCCATCTGGATATCGTGGCTGTTGATATCCCTCGAATCCATCAGGTTGCCGTAACCCCACTCCACTCCGGGCAGTGTGATATGGTCCATGTATCCCCATACCGGAAGGCGCAGGATGCCGTTCAGGTCGTCCAGCCGCCCCGCCTTTTCCGCGAAACGGGCAGCACCCTCGGCCAGCAGGTCGCCGATGCCGATACGCTTGGCTATTGCGGTGCCGAAGATATCGGCAAATTCTCCCTTTTCATAGAGATCCATCGGTAGGGGGTATGTGTCGATTGCTTTTCCAGGGCCGATGACTCCCATGTCGTACAGTCTTTTGATGTACCAGCCCGATCCGGTTGTGCTCGGGACTCCGGGTTGAATCGGGTGGTCGGGCGGGCTCGGGAAGGTCAAGGCACCGCCGAAGCAGCAGTCGGCGACATTGATTCCCAGCCTCTGGGCGATATCTCCCGCCCGGGCCTGATCCTTTTGTGCCGTGCGCTGAAACGGAGGGGAGGGAAGACTGTACCAGATGGATTCCGTACAGGCATCGGAATCGTTGCCGTATACGGCGTTTCTTTTCCGGCATGCCCGGTTGCAGCCCATGCAGCAGGAAACGCCGGCGACTCTATCCTTGCCCGGCCCCCTCTGCCCCTCGATCGGCCAGTTGTTTTCGAACCATTCCCGGGCATCTCTGAGGGCTTTGGGATCGGCGGCTTTGATGCTGCCGGTGCCGATAACGGAGATGGCCTTCAGGTTCTTGGAGCCGAATACGCCACCGAAGCCTCCCTGTCCGGCCCCGGATCCCGCTCCGTGAATCAATGACGCAATGCGGCTTTTGTTTTCTCCGGCCGGTCCTATGGTAACGATGGCGGGTCTTTGTGTGGTATAGCTGTTTCCCAGCTTCTGCCACTGCTCCCCGTATCGTACCGGAGCTTTGCTGCTCAGTTTTTTCCAGATTTCTTCCTGGGTTTGCCATGTGTCCAGTCCCCAGAGCGAAGCGGCATCCTCGATGGTGACTTTATCGTCGATGATCTGAATGTAGACCGGATTCTCGGATCGGCCTTCCACGACGATGCCGTCCCATCCGGCGAACTTGAGCATGGGGGCGAAACTGCCGCCGAAATTGCTCCGGGAGAACCAGTTGACGGGCCACGGCTGGGGCGCCACTCCTGATACGCTGGTTCTCGCAGCGTACGGGATGCCGAGCCCGGCTAAAGGACCGGTCATCAGTGTCACGATGTTCCGGCTGTCGAATGCATCCTGCAGATCCCATTTGCCGGGCGCTACGCAAAGGTCCCAGAAAATTGCGATGGCACTGCCGAGACCTCCGCCGAAAGACTCGTAAGCGGATGTATTGAGCGAGTTTACCTTTTTGGCAGTCAAGTCCACTCTCAGAATTTTCCCTGCATATCCCGGGGTTGCCATGCTGCTCCTCCTTTTATTTCCTACTGTTTCTTGGGTGAGGATTTCGCCGGGCCTTTCGCTTTGGCGCCTGGAAATCCGGACTGACCCGGAGGGGGAGGAGGCGGCGCCAGGTCGACGTCATAACCGGCGATATCGATTTGCGAGGGAAGCTCATGGACGACTTTCAGGGCGCCCATGGGGCATGTGACCACACAGGCCTGCTGCCCTGAAGTTCCACCCGGTTTGCTGAAGTAAGGGGAGTCGGTGCAAAGGTCGCACTTGGTTGCCTTGTTTGCCGCAGGTTTCCAGATTGTGCGGTGAGGCATAAAGGGACACGACTTCAGACAGGTCTGGCAGCCGATACATTCTGATTCGTCGGTTCTGCGGACGTTGCCGTTGGAAGTGTCGATGTGACAGGCCCCGGTAGGGCAGTTGGCCACACAGAGCGGTTCTGGACACTGCCTGCAGACGGCTATCCGGATATCGTACGGATAGCGTGTAAGGACGCTGCGCGATACCTGGATGCGGGCAAGAGACAGGCTGGCTTCCCCTTCGTGAACCAACGAGCAGGCCAACATGCAGCTCTGGCAACCGGCACACAGTCGGCTGTCATAAACCAGGTATGCACCGGATCGGGCATAGTCGGATATTTTGGCAGGCGCTGCTGTGGCGGCTGTATAGGAACTCAGGGCTCCTCCCGCCAGTACGACACCGCCACCGGCTACGAAATGGCGCCTCGAAAATTTCTT
>JARRLM010000229.1:0-6571 GCA_037386985.1 Acidobacteriota bacterium
GGTCCGGTGGGGGGACTCCCCCTCGTGTCCTGGCGGCCCCGAACCGGTATATCCAGGGAAAAGGCGTCATGAATTACCTGGGACGATACCTTTCGATCGTCCCAAGCCGTTTCCCGCTGGTTTTAATTACCGAAGGAGGCAGGAAGCGGTTGGGACAGTGTCTCGAGACGAGCCTCGAGCAGGAGGAGGTCCAGAGCAGGATCGAGATCTTTCAGGGAGAATGTTCCAATGAGGAAGTAGAGCGCATCGTAACCCTCGTCCGGGATTCCGGATCGACGGTGGATTGCGTCGTCGCTGTCGGGGGAGGGAAGTGCATCGACGCCGGTAAATCTATCGCCTTCCGCCTTGATGTGCCGGCTGTGATCTGCCCGACCATTGCATCCACGGATGCTCCCTGTTCTGCGGTATCGATCATGTATACGCCCGAAGGCGTAGGAAAGGGACCGGAATTCTTCCCCCGAAATCCGGCACTGGTTGTTGTGGATACGGGGATTATTGCGGCATCTCCCGTACGGCATTTCATAGCCGGCATGGGGGATGCCCTGGCTACCTGTTACGAGGCTCGAACCTGCTACAAGAATCTGCAGGGAAGATCCATTGTGGGTGCACGAATGACTATTGCAGCCCTGACACTTGCCGAGCTGTGCGCCACCACCGTATTCGAAGACGGCTGCAAGGCTCTCGATGCTATCGGCCTTGGTGAAATCAATGATTCGGTGGAACGTGTTATAGAGGCCAACACATTGCTGAGCGGCGTGGGATTCGAAAGTTGTGGCCTGGCGGCCGCCCATGCTTATGCAGCGGGACTGACCGTGATTCCGGCACTGCATCAGGATTTTCTTCATGGAGAACTTGTCTCCATCGGTCTCGTAGCCCATCTGTTGCTGGAGCACAATCCTGAGGAAGCCCGGAAAGTTGCCAGGTTTTTTTCAGAAGTCGGTCTGCCGGTTTGCCTGGAACAATTTGGACTGGATTCCGGGAGGGATTCCAAAGCCCTGATGGAGGCGATGATTGCCGCCACAAAAGAGCCTATCGTGCATAATGAGCCTTTCGAAATAACGCCTGAAAAATTATGGGCCGCTTTCCTGGAAGCGGACAGTTTGGGCCGCGACACAATCAGGGGCGACGGAAATAAGGCTTTCAGAAGGCTGCATTTCGAGTCATAGGACCTCCGGCAGAGCTGGAGGCTTGATTCTGTGAGTCGCTCTATGCAGCACGAACATCATTATCGGGGTCGGTATCGCAATCGCAGTCGGTTTAGATATCGACCCCGATAGCGATACCGATTACGAATGTGCATGTCTTTAAAATGACGATAAAACCTGATGTTGCAGGTCAAACACACTTGAGATTATTCACTGTAGACTCCCGGATCTGTCAAACCTTTGCTGCCTCCCCGGAGGAGCCGGGGGATCTCTCAGCGGATTAGATTGCACGGGCTGCTTGAAGGTTCGCCCCTGCAGGATTTTAAAGACCGAAACGAACTTTGATGGATAGTGCAATAATAAATAAGGTCCTTCGAATCCTGAAAAAGGAAATACAGAAGTGGAAAGTTCCCGCAGTCGGTGTTATAGCCGGTCGTGCTGTGGACCGTCCGTTTGAAACGCTCGTTAGCACAATTCTGTCCCTCCGCACAAAAGATAAGATAACGGAGGAAGCGTCGCATCGGATACTGGAATGTGCGCCGACTCCTCGAGCGATCGTATCCCTCACTGTGCCGGAAATCGAGAGGTTGATTTACCCTGTCGGCTTTTACCGTACGAAAGCGCAGAACCTGCTTAAGACCTGCAGGATTCTGACAGAACAGTATCGGGGAAAAGTCCCTCGTAGCATGGATGCCCTGTTGGCGCTGCCGGGCGTCGGGAGGAAAACCGCGAATCTGGTTCTTACGGTAGGTTTTGGAGATTACGGTATCTGTGTGGATACGCACGTCCATCGGATCTCTAATCTCTGGGGCTATGTCCGAACAAAAACCCCGGAAGATACCGAATTCGCCCTTCGCAAAAAGCTCCCCAGAAGACATTGGAAAACGTACAACGATATACTCGTAACCTTCGGTCAGAATCTCTGTGTTCCGGTTTCCCCCTGGTGCAGCCGCTGTCCGGTTGCAAAGTACTGCCCGAAAATCGGACTGAAAAAATCCAGGTAATGCGGGTTAATGCTGCAGCAGATCTTCCACCTTTTGCAGTACCTCTTCTGCCGGACCCTGGATGGACAGGTCTACAGCGCTTGAGGCCGGAGTTGCTTCAAGGTTCACCTCTACAGTGAACGCTCCCCTGCGATGTGCCTCATCAACAAGACCGGCCGCCGGATACACCTGTGCTGAAGTACCGACAGTCATAAAAACGTCGCAGTCAAGAGCTGCCGCCGAGAGAGACAGTACTTCATTGTCGATTCCTTCGCCGAACCAGACGACGGCCGGACGGATAAGACCACCGCAATAGGGACAGGAGGGGGGAATGTGTGCCAGAGGAACAGTATCGTCAATCCAGCGGGAAGGGGAGGAGGAGCAGCGATCCCAACAGCATACTTCCCAGATGGAACCATGGAACCGGATGACGTTTTCAGTACCAGCCCTCTCATGAAGGCCGTCGACGTTCTGGGTGATGAGGGTAAATCCGGCGTACCGCTTGCTCCAGAGTGCGAGAACGTGGTGCGCCTTATTCGGATCACATTTTGAGATCAGTCCCCGTCTCCAGTCGTACCACTCCCAGACCAGCTTGGGATTCTTTTGAAATGCCTGAGGAGTCGCGAGTTCCTGGGGGGAATAGGATTTCCAGAGCCCTTCCTTGCCTCGGAAGGTTGGTACGCCGCTGGCCGCAGATATGCCGGCACCCGTAAGCAGGGATAGCCTGGATGTCGGTTGAATATGTTTTGCTAAACGCGAGATGGAATCTTCAGTCTGCATAGTGTGATTCTCCCTCAACCGGTGATAAATTTGCGCGTGCTCTAATATGACACAGAACCCGCTGGATCGAAGGTTAAAAATCGTCCGGGCGAACACTAGTGTTCGCCCTGGATGGAGAATCAATCCATTGCTGGAAATCCGTAAAATGGGATTGACTGATGCGTCAAGGTCCCGTAATATTCGCACTTTTGTGTGAATGCAGCAATAAGGAGAATAGCGATATGGCGGAAAAAGTATCCAAAACAGCCCGTGCCAGCCTTGGCGATAAAGGGGCCAAACACGAACATAATTGTCCCGAGTGTGACACTATCATGGTGGCAACGAAGGTTATTAAATACCGCGACATACCGGGAGGAATGTTCTGGGTCTGCCCCAAGGACGACCACCGGATTAGAATAAAGTAGAAGTCAGAAGTCAGAAGTCAGAAGTCAGAAGTCAGAAGCCAGAAGTCAGAAGTCAGAAGTCAGAAACCAGAACTCAGAACTCAGAACTCAGAACTTAGAACATGTGAGATGGGCGAACACAAGGTTCGCCCCTACTTCAAACCCAGAACCCAGAACTCAGAGGTGAGGGGCCAGGATCCGGGAACCTACAAGGAATGATCTCGCGTGTGTTTGACCTGCAACGTCAGGATTTTATCGTCGTTTAAAAGACATGCACATTCGGAATCGGGGTCGATATCGATACCGACTGCGATTGCGATACCAATACCGACCCCGATAATGCTGTTCGTGCCGCATCGAGCGGCTCACATAATCAAGCTTTCGACTCTGCCGGAGACAGACTTACTGTTAACTCTTAACTCGGAACTCAGAACTTAGAACTCAGAACTCAGAACTTCAAACTTCACATCTCATGAAGTCCCTCCACGATCCATCATTTTCAATCCATCATCTTTAATCTTCAATTTTTTGTCTTTAATCTTTAATCTAGTTCCATGCATTCTCAATTTCCATTCTTGGGAAAACGTTACAATCCCTTCGGCAGTTTCCTGAAAAAAACGTTCGGCTGCAGGGTATATAAAGTCAGCGTCGATGGTGGATTCAGCTGCCCTAACCGGGATGGGACTGTGTCTGTCGGCGGCTGCACATACTGTAACAATCGATCCTTTCGCCCAGGGACCGCCACCAGTTTGAAGCCTGCCGGTGAACAGGTCAGAGACGGAATCTCTTTTCTGAGGAAGCGATACGGGGCGAAAAAGTTTATTGTCTATTTTCAGCCATATTCCAATACACACGCCCCCCTTGATTTGCTGGCCCTCCTTTATGAAACGGCAATCGATCATCCCGACGTAGTCGGACTTTCCGTCGGAACCCGACCGGACTGTATTGATGACGCGAAGATCGCCTGGTTTGAAAATCTTGCCCGCACCCATTTCGTTACCCTGGAATACGGCCTTCAATCCATGTATGACGAGACTCTTTTACGCATCAACCGCGGGCATGATTACGGTTGCTGGCTCAATGCCATGGAGCGAACCCGAAACCGGGGCATCCGGAGATCTGGGGGAATATGTAGAACTGGTGGTTGATTTTCTCGAACGGCTGAATCCCGATATTATAATCGAGCGTTTCTATGGATCTGCCCCGAAGGAACAACTGGTCGGGCCGGTCTGGAATATCAGCAGGGCCGGCATCCGGCACGCGATTGAGCGGAGACTTAAAGAGCGGAATACATGGCAAGGGCGACTGTATAAAAGCAGTTGATAGTTAATAGTTCTGAGTTCTGAGTTCTGACTTCTGGCTCCTGAGTTCTGGGTTAATAGTTAACAGCTGATGGTTGAGGGCTGGCGGGAATGATACGGCTTATTAGAAGGAGCCAGGAGCCAGAACTTCAAACTCCAAACTTCAAACTATTTACTGCTGACCGCGTACTGATTTTTTATCCACTCGTTAAGTGTTGATTGAGGATCCCTGACGACATCCGGGGTGATTTCAAATTTCTGGACACCCTGCGACTGGCGAATCAGGTTCAGACCGTGTTCAAAATCTTTAAAGATTTCGGAGAATATGTCTTCGAGTTTGTCGTCGCGTTCCAAAGCCTTTTCGCTTAACAACCTGGCTGCTTCAGGCTGAAGATGAATCTGGATCCCATTATTTACAGACCATTCTTTGGCAATTGTGTTGAACTGTTGATCCATTTCAACAAGGCGATCTGCTTTAACGGAGTCCAGAACCTCTTTGAGTACAACGTCAGGCTGTTCAACCAGACGCGCTGTGAGCTCGAGGCGTTTCACGGGTGAATGAGGCAGATTGTATTTATACTCACGGAAAATGCGTTCACAGACTCCCACGAGGCTGCGTGCACCGGTATGTTC
This sequence comes from Acidobacteriota bacterium, assembly GCA_037386985.1. Classification (GTDB taxonomy): domain Bacteria; phylum Acidobacteriota; class UBA6911; order UBA6911; family UBA6911; genus UBA6911. The sequence continues at coordinate 5,226 of JARRLM010000229.1, forward strand.
AATGTAAGCTTTCTCTGCAATTTTGTAAAGACCCTCGTCGGTGGGAATTAAATCGATACCGTAAGCTTCAAATGCGCTGATATACTGGTGGATTATGGAGCCCTCTGAATTCTTGAGGATCTGGAAAAGATCATCCACACTCAGTTCCTTGCAACTCACAACCACGGGCAGTCTGCCTACAAATTCGGATTCGAATCCGAACTCGATAAAATCGTTGCTTTTCGAGTAGCTGAAGTAATCCTCGTCCTTGGTCAGGGTTTGTCCTTCGGAACTGAAACCGATAGCCCTGGCTCCCAGGCGTTTTCGAATGATGTCTGAAAGCCCGTTGAATGCCCCGCTGACGATGAATAAAATGTGTCGGGTGTTGATAACCGAACGGCTTACCTTTCCTTTGGATTGAAATTCCATTGCTGCTTGAAGCTGGGACGTCAAGTCGAAAGGAGTACGCAGGCTTACCTCGGTTTCCTCCATAAGTTTCAACAGACCGCGCTGGACTCCTCCACCGCTGACATCACGGCCCAACACGTTTGAAGGAGCGGAGATTTTGTCGATTTCATCCAGGTAAATGATGCCGTATTCAGCCAGGCGGATATCGCCGTCCGCTTTCTGAACCAGTTCCCGGACAAGATCTTCTACGTCGCCTCCCACATATCCGGTTTCTGAAAATTTTGTAGCATCCGCTTTAACGAAAGGAACCCCGATCAGATCCGCGATCGTTCGTACAAGGTACGTTTTGCCTACGCCTGTCGGGCCGAGCATAATGATATTCTGCTTGGCATATTCCTTGCAGGGTCCTTTTGCCGAGCAACGTTTTATATGATTGTAATGATCACAGATTGTAGTGGCCAGAACCTTCTTGGCATCGTCCTGTTTTACTACGAAGCGATCCAGGTATTTTTTGATATCGCGGGGAAGGTAATCGAATTGAATATCGAGAGGCTTGTCCTTGACTTCAGTACCTTCATCCGCTGTGCGGGCTTGATCGGGCTCGCTACTGAGGACTCCGAGTTTGACGCCGTTTCCATACTTTTTTGAGAAGAATTCCTCCATATCCTTCCGCAACTCGTCGGGATTTGGCCAACCGGGACCAGCATGTTTCAACAAAACGATACCTCCTGTGATCGTATTGAAATGAATGGAATTACAGCCCATCGATCACTTCAATGCGAAGTATGAGTAACGTAATCGGAAAAATCAACCGGTACGTGATTTCCAAACCGGAATATCCTGTATTTAAGAATAAGATCGAAAGTAGATATGTGCCACAATTTCTTTTATTTGATTGTAATGATCACAGCTTGTAGTGGCCAGAACCTTCTGGGCATCGTCCTGTTTTACTACGAAGC
>JARRLM010000230.1:0-4405 GCA_037386985.1 Acidobacteriota bacterium
ACGTTGTCTGTCCGCTCGAAGAGAGTCCGTGGACAACCCCGGGAATCTGGTTGCGTGAGTCCGTACGGACAGGGATTACAAAACGATCGTTGCGGAAAGTGATGATCTCCTCCTGTACAGCCTGTGCCTTGCTTCGAATAATCGATTCGAGCGTACGGTGAATGCGTGTTCGCCGGTCTGTCAATTCTTTTCGAACAAGACGAAGTTCAGGGCTGGCATTGTCGTCGAGTTCTCCGCTTGGAAGAATTTTGCCTCCAATCGTTGAGAGCAGACAACGGGTATCCGGGATTGCGGACGCGATCTGCCGGAGGATAGGATAGGATTCCGCAGGCTGGGTACTTTGGATACTGTTCTTCAGTTGCTGGCTTGATCCCAGCAAGTTTTCCAGTTTCAGTATCTGCTTTGGCTCCAGGGCGGTTCCTTCGACATGGAGTCTTTCTACGGTCGGGGCCGGATCTTCAATGCCGGCCAGCCCGAATTTCCCGTTGGCGGACAGAAAATCAACGCACTCGCTAGTAATGTCCAACTCCCGAATAATATCGGATTGCGATACGGACGGGTGCAGATTCTGCATATGAAGTCTTCCGGACGCCGTCTGCACATGTCTTGCCGCCAGTGCTAAAAAAGGCTTGAGTTCCAGAGTATCCAGGGCGCGTTCATTCATAATGATTCACGAATACATACTTTCTAAAAGAATTTTAAACGACCGGTACTTTCTTCCCCGATAGGGCGCCACGGTTGAAAGCCCGTGGGAACGCGGACCAGGCTACCTTTACACATAACACATGTCATCCTGTTTTCTAAGGGCTTCCAAACCATAATTCCTTCAGGGGTGGAAAATATTGGAGAAATGCGTGTTAAGAGTGGTCAGAGGAGATCTTTTCCGATACAGTATTTTTTTCGGTGAACAGGATGAAAAACAAGGATTTTATCGCAATTAAAGACTGGTCGGCCAATGCCATGAACGAACTGCTGGCTTTAGCCGGCGCGATTAAAAATGATCCGTTGGAATACTCTGAAAAACTGCACTATAAAACTCTTGTCATGCTTTTTGAGAAACCATCCCTTCGGACTCGTGTTTCTTTTGATGTAGGCATCCAACAGCTGGGCGGGTTCTCGTTATGTTTAACACGGGATGAAATCAATCTAGGTGAGAGAGAAAGCATCAGTGATGTGGCGCATAACCTGGAACGAATGGTCCAGGGAATCATGATGCGGACGTTCAGCCATTCCCTCGTCGAAAATCTTGCTCGGGTCGCTTCCATTCCTGTTATCAATGGTCTTACGGATTTCTGCCATCCCTGCCAGGCTCTCGCGGATTACCTGACTATACGTGAGTTCAAGGGAAGAACAAACGGGATCAAAGTAACATATATCGGGGACGGGAATAATGTTGCGACATCGCTGATCTACGGGGCCATACGTTTCGGTGTAGACCTTCGCGTTGCTTCTCCCGCCGGTTATGCGCCGGATCCGGCGGTGGTCGCCTGGGCTGAAGATCATGCCGGAGAAACCGACGCTAAAATCGAGCTCCTTCATGATCCCCACCAGGCTGCGGAGGGCGCAGATGTCCTCTATACCGATGTGTGGACGAGCATGGGATCGGAAGCCGAAACGGCTCAACGGCAGGAGGCATTCCGTTCGTTTCAGATAAACGATTCCGTAGCCGCCCGGGCTAAACCTGATTTCGTATTCATGCACTGCCTGCCTGCGCACCGCGGAGAAGAGGTAAGCGAGTCTGTCATTGATTCCTCCCACTCGATAGTTTTTCATCAGGCGGAGAACCGTCTTCATGCACAGAAAGCGATAATGGTCAAATTGATGGAGTAAGCCGCGGCCCCTGCCGGGTTTTTGCATCGTCAATATATTCTGTCCCGATTTTCCCACTCCATTCCGTATCCCGTGGAACCAATACACCTGTATATTGTCTAAGTAGATAGCAACACTGAAATAGGATCGAAGACAATAGGCGCCTGGTTCTCTTCGCTTGTTCAGTCAAATATAGAAAAATCTAGATCAAACGCATCATTCCGCGGGGAGGTGTCTATGTTCGATACTATACGACATGAAAACACTTTAACGTCATTGGCCTGTGCCGCGTCCTTGATTGTCTCGCTTATGGTCCATACGACTGTTATTGCAATGCTCATCGTCGTTCCCCTGTTTTTAATGGGGGAACTACCTCAGGAGAAAATGCTGACCTTCCTGTTTACACCAAGAAAGTTATCACTGCCGGAAATCCCATCTCCGCCCGTTTTCTCCATCAGTACGTCTTCCGGAGGTCAGGGAAGGAAGACATCAGGTTTTAAAACTGAAATACCTCCCGACGCTTGGGTGGCGCCTTTGGAAATACCGGACGTTCTGCCACCCCCTACGGACGAGCCGCTTATGTTCTCCGGTACAGGCATTTTCCCGGGTAACGGCGAAGCAGGAACGGGATACTTCAGTGGGATGGAAACAGACATCAACGGACTGCTTCCGGATACAGTCATAGAAATTCTTCCAATCCCGAAGCCTCCAAAGAAAACAATTCCAATCCGGGTCGGGGTTCTGGAACCGTCAAGGTTGATTTATAAGGTAGATCCGGTATATCCGGAACTGGCAATAAGGGCGCACCTTTCCGGAGATGTTCATCTCGAGGCTTTTATCGATGAAGAAGGAAATGTAAAAGAGGTCAGAATTCTAGACGGAAATCAGCTGCTTTGCGATGCAGCGGTAGAAGCGATAAAACAGTGGAAATATACTCCGACGGTTCATAACGGAGAGCCAATCCCCATTCTGGCGTCCATAAAAATCTCCTTCAGGATTCGGTAAAAAGTGATGGCCCTGATATAGTGATATCTCATCACTGTTGGTAAGGAATTTTATCCCAGGAGAAATTCATGTCTCTACTTTTCTGGATAATAGTCGGGGCAACTCTTTTCATACTTGGTATGGTGATTTCTTCAAAAGATTCTCCGGAACCTCAGAACATCAGGGACGACGAACAGCGCATCACGGTTATTTTGGAACAAATGAGCCTTGAAGAGAAAATCGATTATATCGGTGGTATGGATCGCTTCTATATACGCGCAATACCGAGACTGGGAATCCCCCGTTTTAAAATGGCGGACGGTCCGCTGGGTGTGAGGAATTACGGTCCGGCTACAGCGATGGCTGCAGGAATCGCTTTGGCTGCGGCATGGGATGTTGAACTGGCAGAGCGTATCGGTGTTGAGATAGCCAGGGATGCGCGAGCAAGGGGAGTCCATTTTCTGCTTGGTCCAGGTGTGAATGTATATAGAGCGCCGATGAACGGAAGGAATTTCGAGTATTTCGGGGAAGACCCTTTTCTAGCATCCGCAATAGCTGTGGGGTATATCCGCGGGGTGCAGTCTCAGGGGGTGAGTGCAACCGTAAAACACTTTATTGCCAACAACTCCGAATTCGACCGCCGCAAGAGTGATGCTGTTGTCGATGAGCGCACTCTGCGCGAGATCTATATGCCGGCATTTGAAGCTGCCGTCAAGGATGCGCGCGTCGGATCCATTATGACGTCCTATAATCTGACTAACGGTCTCTACATGTCGCAGAATGGAAATTTGAACAACGGTGTGGTCAAGAATGAATGGGGTTTTGACGGGATTATTATGTCGGATTGGACATCAACCTATGACGGCATCGCTGCTGCAAACGGAGGCCTGGACCTGGAAATGCCCTCAGGCGATTTAATGAACCGGAAAAATCTTGTGCCTGCCGTTGAAAAGGGAAAAGTACCTCTGAAGACCGTTGATGACAAGGTACGGCGCATTCTTAGGACGGCTGTCAGATTCGGCTGGCTGGACCGGGACCAGACAGATTCTACTATTCCGCGTTACAACAGCAGCGGCTGCAGGGTTGCCCTTGATGCCGCCCGCAAGTCGATGGTCCTGCTGAAGAATAGGGGAGGTCTGCTTCCGCTCGGCAGGGAGAATATCCAATCGCTGGCCGTTATCGGGCCCAATGCCCATCCCCCCATAACCGTGGGGGGAGGAAGCGCATGTGTGGACCCGTTTTGCGCTGTCGGTTTCATGAAGGGACTGAGTGACGCTCTGGGTGAAGATTCCGATATTTTCTATCACAGAGGCATTCCCGATCTGGGAGAGATTTCGAAAGCAACCCGTTTTTACACTGATCCGTCTTATGAAAAACAGGGCATGCACCTGGAAATATTCGACAATATGCATTTGTCCGGGGGACCTTCGCAAGTTTGTATTGAACCGCAGGTCGGTACAACGGAGCATACGTGCGAATTACCCGAGCCTTTCACTTCCGCCCGGTGGAGGGGTTACTTCACACCTCCCAGGGCCGGCACTTACGATAGATTCGTCCAGATCCCGGGAGAAAGAGTGGGTTATAAGCTTTATCTGGACGACAATCTGATACT
>JARRLM010000231.1:0-4887 GCA_037386985.1 Acidobacteriota bacterium
GAAGCTTTTCACCCAGAACGAACCAGAAAAAAAGCTTGTCCGGCTCCTTCAAATTTACAAACATTTTTATAGGATATTACATCTTCTTGCGTTACCTGTTTCGGGTCCGCTCAATCTTCATAAAAGGATGCATGAAGAGATTGAAAACGGAGAAAGCCCGGAGAGTGAAGAAGCAACGGATGAGGAAATCCAAGCGTACCTGGAAATCGGCGAGGACGAAGGGATCCTTCAAGAGGAAGATTCCGAACTCATTCAATCGGTGGTCGAATTCGGCAACACTCTTGTACGCGAGGTCATGACTCCGCGCACAAAAATTATCGCTTGCGATGAAAAAGCCACTATTACTGAACTGCGGGAAACGATGGTTCAGTGCCGGCATTCTCGAATCCCCATCTATCGGGAAGATATGGATCACATTATAGGTATCGTTTATATTCGTCAATTGATGGCAGCTTATGTCAAAGGGGAAGAAATGGAATCCATTTCAAGCCTTGTGTGGAAGAGATTATCGGAGAGATCCACGATGAGGATGAAGCCAAAGTAAGCAAAATTATTGAAGAAGGGCCTTGTAGTTTTGTGATTCGGGGCAGCACGGAAATCGCACAGCTGGAGGAACGCGTACAGAAAAAGTTTGAGGGGCTGAATTGCTCAACGGTTGGCGGACTGATTATGTCCTACCTGGGACGGGTCCCGGCCCCGGGAGAAGCCTTTGTCTATGAAGGCCTCAAAATACGGATTCTGGATGCTGATAGAAGACGCGTGTACTGGATTCGCATACAAATACCCGAACCGGCCGTTGTCGCAACCAGTTCGGAAGTTACCGAATAATTTCATGCGAGGAATCCGAATCGGGAAAAGAATCCCAATTTGTTGATTTTTATATCTTAAGCATAATGTGTGTGTGAATTTAAAAGCCATTTGCTGATTTTGAGTGCGTATGTTTGATATAAAGGATCGAAATTATATGAGGGCAGCTTTTGCTCTAGCGGAAAACAGCCTGGGTCTTTCGAGCCCGAATCCAAGCGTTGGATGTGTAGTTGTTCTCAACGACCACATCGTTGGGCGCGGTTGGCATGAATATGACCGGAAGGACCACGCAGAGGTACAGGCCTTGAAACAGGCATCCGTGCAATCTCGCAACGCAACGGTGTATGTAACGCTTGAACCTTGCAATCATCAGGGAAGAACACCGCCTTGTGCGGAACTTTTAATTCGGAGTGGTGTTCGGCGCGTTGTTGTTGCAAGAATCGATCCTTTCCCGAAGGTATCCGGTCATGGCGTAAAAAGACTCCGATCTGCCGGAATACGGGTGGATGTAGGGTTGATGGAGGATCGTGCTGGAGAAGTCATCGAGAGTTTCGCCTGCTTCGTAACAACCGGCGTTCCTCTCGTTGTTTCCAAGGTCGGTATGTCTCTTGATGGGAAAACAGGTTCAGGAAAGGAAGAGGGAAGATGGATAACCTCGCCTGAAAGCAGAGCATACGGACAGGATTTAAGGCTTCGTATGGACTCCATCCTGGTTGGAATCGGCACGATTCTTTCGGATAACCCTGAATTGACTTATCGCGGAACCAAGCCTAAAGGTCGCCCGTTGTTGCGTGTTATACTTGATTCTCGCCTGCGAACTCCACCCGATGCACGAATATTTGACACCGTTTCACATAATCCCATCCTGATTTTCTGTAAAAAGGGAGCTGCTATTTCCCGACGCAGGAAATTGGAAATCCGGGGAGCGGAAATCATTGCCGTCCCGAGAGAAAAAGATGGATTGGATCTGAATGCCGTTCTGCAGGAACTTGCCAGGAGGAATGTGCTTGGACTGCTGGTTGAGGGAGGGAGCCGGGTGCATTGGGCATTTCTTAATCGGAAGATGATCGACCGTTTCAGTTTTATAATTGCTCCCATGATCCTTGGCGGCGAGAACGCGATTCCATCCGTAGGAGGGAAAGGTTTTAAGGCGACTGCGCAAGCTCCCAAATTCAGGATACGACGGAATTTTACAATTGGCCCGGATATTATTTTTGAGGCCTATCCTTCTTTTTCCCGCTCCATTATTTCCCCATGGAGACTACAATAAAGGCGTCCATCATTGTCGAAAGATAGGGCACCCTTATCAAGAAGAAATGAACCGCTGTGCTGGAAATTTTGGGATTCGAGAAATACGAAGTGCTTTTTGCAATACCCGATATCGCAAAAGAAGGAGTGCATTTAAATATACAAATTATTATTTCACTATAGCTGAATCCAGAAACTCTTGCATTCTCCGGGCGATATCGGGCGCCGTCATCAAATCGGAAATAACCGCCACGCTTGAAGCTCCCGCCTCAAGTACCTTGACGATCTGTGTCAATCCGATACCTCCGATTGCAACCACAGGCACGGCTGATTCTGTACATGCTTGTCTAAGTTTTTGCAGGCCTACGACGGGAAATGCATTCTCTTTTGTCGTAGTCTTGAAGATGGGGCCGAAGCCGATGTACTGGATCGGGAGGAAAGAAGCCCTTCGGACCTCCTGGAGAGAATGGGTTGAGAATCCGATAATTCGGCTCCTGCCTAGCAGGGACCGTGCCGCTTCGGGTGGTAGGTCGTTGTTCCCAAGATGAACCCCGGATGCGCCGCTACAAAGAACAAGATCACAACGATCGTTTAGGATCAGGACCACGTTTCTTTTTGAAGCAAATTCTACACAACGTTTCAGGTCCTGGAAGAGTTCAGCGGCAGGTGTGGATTTATCCCGAATTTGTACGATCCGAGCGCCGCCTTTCACCAGTTCTTTCAGAATGCTGTAATGGCTGGTTCTTTTTGCCAGCTTTTTATCAGTGATAGGGTATATGGGGGGAAGGTGCAGTTGCATTTTTATAACCGAGGTATGGATACGTGTCATTTCCAGGTCAAGGCCACATAAATAATGTACTTTGTCAGAAGGCCGGAAAGAAGGATAAACGTTATAAAAACAGTGCAAAATATTTATGATTTCAAGAGAGCGGAAGCTCCTTCATTGAGCAAAGAAGTATTGGAATCGCTTGAAAATGAATGAAATACAAAAAGACCCCGGTTTTTCCGAATTCGTTATACCTTCGGAGGAAACCGGGGTGGTTTGATTTTTAAGCGGTCGGCTTAAGTGTTACTTGACAATACGAGGCGTTATAAAGAACAGAATTTCAGTAGAATTTCGTGAAACTGCCGTTCTCCGGAAGAGGTTGCCGATAAGAGGCAAAGATCCCAAACCGGGCACTTTGTCTCCCGTGTTGGATTCTTCATCTACAAGAATTCCACCGATCACGGTAGTCCCTCCATCGCTTACCAATACCCTTGTATCGGACTCACTGATCTTGATGGATGGAGGATCTCCGACAGCCGAACGGGACCAATCCGCTGTGTTGTTCTCCACCTTCAAATCCAGAACGATGTTCCCTTCGTAGGTGATCTGGGGTAATACGGTGAGAATAAGAGCCGCATCGTAAAACTGAACGCTGATTGTATTATTTGCCACAACCTGTACTGGGAAGCGCGTGCCCTGCCGGATCACGGCGGGACTGTTATTCTGTGCCGTGACTTTCGGTTGGGAGATTAGTTTCGCCAGACCTTTGCTTTCTCCAGCCGTAAGGGCGGCATCAAGCAGGAAGGTATCGAAGATATTTCCGATTGATATTCCCAGGCCGCCAAAAGCCTTTGAGGCAGGCAGATTCACATTGTAGTTTCCTGTTTCGCCTGCACTGACCGCGCCGGATTCGCTGGCGCTACTTCCTGACGCCCCTCTGCCGGTCAATTCATTCCCGGCAACATAGGTTGTACTGGGAGTGGCACTGGGGCGCGTTCCTCCGATTGTACCGAAAGTGTTAGGACCACCAACAGTCACCCTTTCAAGGTTTCCCTGTACGAAACCGAACTGTACACCGATTTCCCGGGCGAAATCGCGCGCTGCGGAAACAATGCGTGCCTCTATTTCCACCTGCGGTTGCGGGATATCCAGCGATGTGATCAGATCTATCATTTTATCCAGAGAATCCGGAATATCTGTCAAAACCAGTGAGTTGGTACGAACATTTTGCACCACGGTGCCGCGAACGGTTTTCAAATCGTCAAGCGATTCGATCAGGTCTTCCGCTTTGGCATAATTCAGGCGTTTTATCCGCGTCTCCAGGTCTGCTGCCAGCAATTCTGCCTTTTTGAGTGATTCTCTCTGCTTTGCTTCTTCCTGCAATGTCGATTTATGGGCGATTCGAATCAGATTCCCCTCAATCTGTTTATCCAGGGAGTGATTCACTAGGACCGTATCGAAAATCTGGTCCCAGGGTAATTTTTCCACCTTAATGGAAATATTGCCTTTGACTTTCGGGTCCAGAACGATATTAATTCCGCCTTCTTCAGACATCACACGGAAAAAGTCGACAAGGGGTAGATCAACGAAATCAAGCGTCAACAGTTGTCCCGTAAATCTTGAAGATTTCAAATCCCGAGAGACTTGTGTCTTTGCTGATTGCTTCTCTGCCTGGACAGGGGAAGTTGCCGGTTCGGCTAGAGGCGACAGGGAAGCGATAAGCGCAGGAACCTCTTGAGACTTTTTCAGAGGCGCTATTGTATCAACCGGCTTCAGTTGCCGGTCTGCTCTGTCTCCTGAAGAAATATCGGTTCTGTCTATAATAACATTTTGAGTAGATACGGCAGATTTCACGCCGCCGCCTTCTTTTTTCTCGGGAGGATTGGACGCAGTTTTGCTGCTGTCCGGCTTTTCCGGGGTGAGGGTTTTGGTTGACGCGGTGTTTTTGGCGGCAACCACGGGCTTCTCAGGAGAGCTATCCGCCTTCTTGGGAGGATTGGACGCAGTTTTGCTGCTATCCGGCTTTTCCGAGGTGAGGGTTTTGGTTGGCGCGGTGTTTTTGGCGG
>JARRLM010000232.1:0-4819 GCA_037386985.1 Acidobacteriota bacterium
CCTGATCTGGCCTGTCGCCCAGTCGCAGAATCTCCTGTAAGCCGGTGGTACGATCCCGGAAGTCACGATGACCACGGCTTTCCGCTTTTTATCCGATCTGGGCAGAGGGCAGCCGTGAATAGTTACAACCTTTTTTTCAGGCTTCGCGAAGATCCAGCAGATCCTCTCAAGGAACGTCATCATGACACCCGTCACGTATCCCATATGAACGGGCGTACCGAAAATCAGGGCATCGGAATTTATCACATCCTTCTTAATGGACTCCATATCATCCTTGATAATGCATTCCGCGGCAGGGACCGCCGCATGGTTGTCCCTGCAGGTCAGACAGTTCCTGCAGAATTGAATATTGTGTTCGATAAGGTTGATTTTTCTGACCCCGCAGTCTTTGGATCTGGAGCTGAAACCCTCTATCGCCTTATCAACGAGAGTATCGGTGGCCTGGCCCCTCCGGGGGCTGCCGACTATAGCGAGTAGATTCATAGTTCCTCACTCCGTTTCAGAACAACGCCGTACCGCTCATACTTTTTCATTAGGGCATCCCATTTTCTTTCGGCTCGCAAGGCAATGCAGTCCGTCACGGCATTCACCCTGTATCCCCTGTTCAAAGCGCCGCGTGCGGTCATACGGACACAGAATTCAGCATCCAATCCGGTCAGGAATAATTCGTTCACCTGATGCTCGACCAGGAATTTCCCAAACTCAATATTGGAGAAAGCATCCCCTTTCGGCTTCGAAAAAATGTTGTCGCTTTCGATGAATATCCGCTGATCCATCTCCGCGCCGGGACTCCCTTTGACGGCCGTACCTCTTCCGAACAATCGAGAAATCATCTTCCCCGCAAAGCCCTCAAATTCCTGTCGAATGTAGACAATAATGAATCCTTTGACTGTGGCGATTTCAATCGCCCTGTTGACAGACTCTATCAGCTCGTTGGAATCTTTATATGGGAATGGTGGTTTTGCTGTTTTCCCGGTGAAGTCCTCCTGGATGTCAATCACCAGCAATGCCTTGCGGGGATCAGCATATTCTTGAATTTTCGGCCCCTTTGTCGGTCCCGCCAGGAGGATGAAGAATCCGGCCAGTACTCCTGCGCAGACAACAAGCACGCCTCCTGTCAAAAGGGCCAGCATCCCGATTGCATCCGCCATGAACCGCCTCCTGAATACAGTCACTTTGATAACCAGGATCGCAATATAATGCACCAGAAAATATAATACCCTATTTGAAAACGATCGGCACCCCGGACATCGAGGGTTCTAAAACGGATTCAACTGATCAGCTACCCGCTCTTCCGTAGAGCAAATTATGCTGCATCCCGAATCCCATACTGCGGTATGATGCCTCCTTCTGGGAGGAGACCCAATGAAAGTAGTCGATCTGCGCAGCGATACAGTCACCCAGCCGACGCCGGCCATGCGTGAGGCAATCTTACATGCGGAACTCGGCGACGATGTATTCGAGGAGGATCCCACCGTACAGCGTCTTGAACGGCTGGCGGCCGAGCGTGTCGGGAAGGAAGCCGCGATGCTTGTTTCCAGCGGGACGATGGGAAATCTGGTCTCGACTTTGACACATTGCGCCCGGGGAGAGGAAGCGATTCTGGGAGAGAAGTCTCACATTTTTCTGAATGAAGCAGGCGGCATGTCGGCACTCGGCGGAATCCACGCTCATACCGTCCCGAATCAACCGGACGGCATCCTGCGGCTCGAGGAAATCGATGCAGCCGTACGGAGCGACAACGTTCATTTTCCCCGGACCCGCCTGATCTGTCTTGAAAACACGCACAACCGCTGCTGCGGAGCAGCCCTGACACCGGAGTATTGCGACTCCGTAGCGCAACTGGCCAAACGACGCGGGCTTCAGCTTCATATCGACGGTGCGAGAATATTCAATGCCGCCGTGGCTCTGGACATCGACGTAAGGGATCTGGTCCGCAGCGCACAATCCCTGTCGTTCTGCCTGTCCAAAGGCCTTTCGGCCCCGGTCGGCTCGCTGGTTTGCGGCACCCGGGAATTCATCGCCGAAGCGCGTCGGACCCGTAAAATTCTGGGAGGCGGCATGCGCCAGGCGGGCATCATCGCCGCAGCCGGAATCACGGCTCTGGATCAGATGGTGGACCGGTTGAAAGAGGACCACGCCAATGCCAGGAGGCTGGCCGAAGGGATCCACCAAATAGAAGGCCTGCACATAGACCTGCCCAAAGTTCAGACCAACATTATCTATTTCAACCTGGAAAGTAACCGCATCACGGGTGAAGAATTGCTCGAACAACTCGACGCCCGGGGCATAAAGACCTTCCAGACAGGGCCGGGCATTTTTCGCATGGTGACTCACTACGGAATCGAAAGGGACGACATTGATGCCGCCCTGTCCGTTATTCGCGAAGCTGTCGCGCCGGGATCCTAAATTATTCCTGAGAAAAGCACGTTCCTTAGAATCTGCTTCGTCTCCTTTTCCAAGTAACGGATTACGCCCGCAAATGGTAATTCAGGATAGTCTTGTTGAGTGTATCAACCTCGGGCTGATCTTCTCCTCGGTTTATAGTACTCACATGCAGACCGGGGCAACCGGAACCGGTCATCATAGCTACAGAGTCCGGAATCGCCCCGGACCGAAGCATACGCGGAACACATAATTCTCAGGTTCCTGAAAACGGATTCCAGGCTTTCCGGATCATTATTAAACCGCTCGCAATCAAGACATCCGGATCGGGCATGCTTTCTTTTCGACATTGCCATGGCTTCCTCCTACAGAGAAAACCAGTAGGACCGGAACACCACGGTTGAAAGAAAATATCCCAAGGGGACATTCACAACAACACCGCAGGTGAATACAACCAGAGGCTTCCAGCCGAACTGAAAGATTTCCCTGAATCGCGTAGTCAATCCGATTGCGAGAAACGTGAATATAAAGGTCCAGGTCCGCAGCGTTTTGACAGGAGTGATCACCAGGGGCTTCAAGTCGTCATCGAATACTTCCTGTCCGACGAAGGACGAGACAACGCTCATGATGACGGAGGCAAGGAAGAAGCCAACCACAAATTTGGGGAATCTGCTCCATATCACCCTTGCTTGTGCAATGTCGGCGGATTTCGAGGACTTTTTCTCCCAGTAGATAACCGATATGATAGAGAGAACAAACGCCCAGATCCCGATCCAGATATCTCTTCCGATAACTTTCATAAGAGTGTAGGCGTGAACGGCTTTTTCTCCACCCACCGAGGATGCAGCGGCAAAACCCGCGGCATCCGCAAATTCTGATGTCCCTATCCACGCACCGGCAATTCCCTCATCCATTCCCGCAGCCTTCACATAAAATGTCAGAAAGAAGATCATGACCAGGGCCCAAAGGGCCACAATGCAGATACTGATGGAAATATGCTCTTTCCTGGCCCGAGTGGCAGCGCCGATTGCGATGGAGCCGGAAACTCCGCAGACCGCGCCTCCTGCTCCCAGGACCGAAGCAAAGGGCTTTTCAAGGCCGAAGAGTTTCGTGCCCGTCAGGAAAATGGTCAAAAATGTACATATGGAAACAATGGTCGCCTGAACAAACGCAACGGGACCGGCATAAACGATCAGGATAAACGGCAATGTCGCACCCAGCAGCACTATTCCTGTCTTGATGTAGTATTCCGTCCGAAGCGACGTTTCAAACCACTTCGGAAGTTTAAACAGGTTCCCCACAATCAGGCCCACGATCAGAGCCACTATGGGGGGTTCAAGATTGTGGTCGTGCGCAAACTTCCACTTTCCAAATACAAGAATAGCTGTGGAAACCACATAGAGGATGAAAAAGCCGGGGATATATTCCCTGGCTTTAAATCCCATGATGGTGGTGCTCACGGTAAATATCACGAGCCATACCATGAGTTGGAGCAGGTACCATGCCATATTTGTTTTGAAATGCTCGGTTACGGTATTGAAAGACTCCCATGTCGGCGGGGCTACGGCCAAAGGCGCCAGCGTACCGCCCGCCGCGAAGAATATTAATGCAATCAACACTATACCCAATCCCAGATACACCGCCCACCAATCCTCTGTAATAAGGAATGGAGATTTTTCTTTCAACTCACTTGCCATCACCTTCCTCCTTGTACTTGGATTCAAATAAATCCTTTATGCGCCAGTGCTCCTGCTGCCTATAAATTTCGCGATTACTCAGTTGGTCGTGAACAGGATTATAGATAAGAAGACAGGAAAATGTCTACTCGCGTCTTTGGGCAGAAATGGATATATATATTTTTCTATCCAGGGTACAATGCAGAGCAAATCATGAGACTTCTTTCAGCGGCAAGACAGTTCCAATATAAGGGAGAACACGATGACCGACTATCCTTATTCAAAAAATGATGGCGTTCGAAACATAGCATTGGACCTTATCCTTACAATCAAAATGGCCCAGGGTATCAACGAAATTCAGGAGGAAAACAACCTCAGAGAAGCCAAAGACCTTCCGCTGATCTGTCTTTTACTCGCTATTTTCCAGTTGGTTTTTGTCTCCCTCGCAATTCAACAATTGGAAATTAACAAGTTTTACGGGGCTACCAGTGATTCGGAATGAAGCTTTGAAAATTATGCGGGCAACATCCATTCGGGGTTCTACCTCAGGAACGGGATCTGACGTTCTGTTGGCACGTTTTTTCCTGGTTGCAGTTTTGGGAGCCGGGCTCGCTTCGCTCTTCTTCGGAATTTCGCCGGACAGTATAGCTTTATTTCCATGTCCGTTGCATGCCATTACGGACATAGAGTGCCCCGGGTGTGGAATGACCCGGGCTTGTATCGCACTGGCGCGCGGCGATATCCCCGCAGCCCTGAAC
>JARRLM010000233.1:0-10633 GCA_037386985.1 Acidobacteriota bacterium
TGAAGTTGTATATACTGATTGGCCCGGATCACACGAGTGGAAAGTATGGCGACGCGCTCTTGCCGACATGGCAATGAAATTATTCTAGCAGGCAAAACAGTCGATACGAACCGGGCTGATAAATTGGCCGGCCTTTGACCCGGATTTCTGACAACCTTTAAAAGAGTCCAGCATTGCGTTTGTGCCCAAAAAGCCATATCGAAAATCCAGGCTGAAACGCCGCCGGCAAACACGTCGGCGAGAATAGGAGATTGATCTATGCTGAAGAACCAGTCACCCTTGACACTTGCACTCGCGCTAATGGTGAGCCTGTCGTTCGCTTCCGGCGCCTTAGCGCTGGACTACACCAACAGACAGGGGAACAAGGCCACTTTCGAGACGCTGGAAGAAACCCGCGTGAGAAGCGTCGCGGCCGCCGCCTCACAGGGATCCGGCGAGGTGGCCTTCAAGTCGCATCCTGTGCTCGACGGTTATCCCAAAGGAACTACGTATGTGTATCGGTCGGCGAACCTGTGGGGCGGGCGCGCCAATCGCTCCAACACGAACATCCTGGTCTTTGCCGAGAAGTCCTTCCGGGACAAGGATGCCGCGTTTGCCTACCTGAAGGATCTAGGCCTGATCGACATTATCGATGAGGCCATCGGCAGTGTGGTGCTCGTCACGCCGTCCGATCCCAAAACCGGTTTCGCCGCCGCCGACCAGAAGCACTACTACGCCCTCCAGACGGCGATGCTTTCGCTGGGGGGCTCTGAAAGATCCGGCAACGTCATTACGAACTACTCCGACGGCGACTACTTCGGCGGCTTCGGCTTCCTTTATGCCATCGGCATCGATGGCGGCGCGACGTTCTTCAACAACTACATTGCCGGCACTCTCGACTACGCCGGCCGCTTTGCCGGTGTTCTGCTGATCAACAGCAGGATGGATGAGATCCACAAGGTAGCCGGCGTTCTGCCCGCCTATCTCGTAAACCCCACCGAGGTTGTCGAGGCCAGGTACAAGGCCGCGAACAAAACCGATGCTGTAAAGGGTGACGCCAGGACCACTACTTACTTCAATCAGGCCCTGCCGCTTCAGCAGGTGATTGTCCACAGGGAAGCAAGTCCAAACGCGGCCGCGATCGTCAAGAGGGTTTACGAGGAGATGTTCTCCAGAGCGATGCGAATCCCTGTTGTTAAACCGGGTTTGCACAGCGCCGGCACGCCTTATCAGGGATATAACTTCGACCAGGCGCCCTATTCTCTTGCCGCGCGGAACGTAGTCGTCAATGGCGTGGCGCCGGACGGCATTTCCGTGTTTCCGCACCAGGAAGACAGGTTCTCCGGCATCAAGACCCAGGCTGGCGAATACCTGCAGACCTGGTACGAGTATGTACCCGGCGAGGTTCTCCAAAACAGGGTCGCACCCGGCACCGTACCGCTGGTGATCGCCCTCCATGGCGGCGGCGATGATCCGCTGGCTTTTATTGAGGAGGTCGGTTGGCTGGAGATGGTACGCCGGAAGCGGTTTATCCTAGTGGCCCCGGAACACCAGGACCTCTATTCTGATCAATCTGTTCTTGGAGAATCGATAGCTGCACTGGCCGCATACATGATGAAGGCCTATCCTGCGATTGACGCTTCACGTGTCTATGCATCCGGCTATTCGATGGGCGGAGGGGCGACCCTCACAATTGCGACCAGCCATCCTCGGATGCTGGCGGCCGTTGTAGACATGGCCGGTGCGATGTTCACTTTTACGGACAAAATGGAGGCGCAGTTCAAAGAAACGGACCTGCCATTCATGTACTTAACCAGCGCCTATGACCTGCAGCCCAACATAAACCCGGAAGACGGAAGTCTTTCAGACAATTCTCAGGTGCTGCTTAATAAGTTCCTGCTTTTCAATAAGATGAATCAGGTCCGCTATGACTTCAGAGCGCACCCGAAGAGCGGGTTTCAGGCTGACGCCTGGTCTGAGACTTTGTTGAATAATGAACACAAGAACTTCATATGGTATTTGAATAACCGGCAGGGCGTTCCCATGGTGGCCCTTAACTACACGGAAGATCTGATTCATGCTTTGTATCCGCAGTACGCCAGGATGGCGTGGGACTACTTGACTCAGTTCTCGCGCGATCAGAAGACCGGGGAGATCAAGTACAACCCGTATATCAAGTAAGGTCTGTCGCACGTATTTCCAATCTCGGAGATTGATAAGTATTTCTATCCTGACGGGGAAAGAGAAAACCTGGGAAGAGTAGCCGGTCCGGGTCCGGCTTTACGGAAATCCCAAATACGGTCGGCTGAATCGCCTCCTTCCTATCATCCCTTGAGTGTGTTGAATTTCAATCACGATATTCATTCGCCGCAGCTATAATTACCTGTATTTATCATCCAATTGCCTGAGATCATCGTGCATCAGCCCGTTCTCGTCATAAGATACCGGGGCAATGAAACAATCCCTTATCTTGTCATAGGGCCTGTCCCGATACCTGCACCAGATATGATACCAATCGCCTTTCCAGACAAAGAACTCACCGTGCGCCCAGCCGGTCTCCAGGCCCCAGCCCTCACCAACCATTCCCTGAGTCTCATAGGGCCCGTATATGTTTTTCGATGTAGCGTAATAACCGGAGCAGCTCAGATAATACACTCCCTTGTGCTTATGCAGGGCATTTTTGTCCATGAAAGGAAAGTGGGATGTCCGGCTTATATCAACCTCACGAGGCTCTTCATCCAGTTCAAGCAAAGAATCTTTTAGCCTGGCTATTTTATAGGTTTCGGTATCCCAAATTAAGAATGGCGTATTGTCGTCATCCGTAAATACCGTCGGATCATAAGATGTAACCAGGGGTTTACCAAGAGCATCCGTATATGGACCTTCAGGCTTAGATGCCACCATTACCCCGGTATCCTTATCGCGATTTGAAAAAAACCAATAGTATTTGTCATGACGCTTTACAATATCACCGGCCCAGCAATTGGTATTCCCCTTCCCCATATAGTTGTCCTCAGGAAGGATGGTGCCGACATGCTCCCAGTTCCGCAGATCCGTTGAACGATGAATCCGCCAGTCGGGCATGACCCATTCCGGATTTCCAAATCCTACATCGTGTCCTGAGAATACATAGCAGGCATCATTTTCCACTAAAACATGCGGGTCCGACATTCCGGGATCATCAAGCAATGGATTCTTGATTTTCTTCGCTGGTTCCCGATCGGCTTCCGATGCAAACAAAAGCGAAGGTTTAACAATAA
This sequence comes from Acidobacteriota bacterium, assembly GCA_037386985.1. Classification (GTDB taxonomy): domain Bacteria; phylum Acidobacteriota; class UBA6911; order UBA6911; family UBA6911; genus UBA6911. The sequence continues at coordinate 3,240 of JARRLM010000233.1, forward strand.
ATGAGCCCGCTGTTGAATAGACCAGACTTTTTATCATTGTTCTTCTTTGGATCATAATATGGTATCCCTCGTATTGATGGACAGGAAATCGCTTCTCGGGCGGTCAGGAGACGATAGGGTGAATGAACGTGTTTTTTAAACTTATTCCCTATCGAACCCACCCTGGTTTCTGAAAACTTGTTATTTGTAAATTAATCTTTAATTTACGGATAGGATTCTACTACAGTTGGATGCTGGTTTAAGCAAAAACATGGGAAAGTTCGCAAAACCAGCTATACTGATACCCGTCAGGATGTTCCTGTTTTCCCCTCCATTTTAGTTCCAGTAGGCTGGAGTGGGATACCCTTGGTCCTCGCGGACATCCGGCTTCATCTTCGACTACTCCGGACGAGCAACTGGGTATTTCGAGGTATTGGTGACTGTCACCGAAATTCTCACTCTTGCTTTACATCTATCCTTGTAAAGATTTCTATCGAATTTACGGATAACCCATTACAATATCAGGCATGATTTACATTAAGGTTGTGCGCAAGTTGCTCCTTGCTATTGAACTGTGTGTATTTCTGGCGCCATTGGCAAGACCGCAAGATTATAGGATCATCTATGAACTTCAGAGTCAATATCAGTTCATCACTGTCCTGGACACGGCAAACGGTTACCGTGAACTCATTTTCGACTTCGACGGCACACTCGACAGCAGCGACTGCGTCCAGTCTGAAATGAAACTGTCGGATCCCCTTGAGCTCTCCATGCCCTATGTCCGCCACATCATGGCGGCACTACCTCTGGTGAAAAATCCCCAATATATACTGATCATTGGTTTAGATGGAGCAAGCATGCAGCGATACCTCTACCGGTTGCTGCCCGATGCCATCATTGACACGGCGGAACTAGACCCGGCAGTTGTCAAAGTAGCGACTTCGTATTTCTTTTTCAAAGAAGTTGTCCGACAGATAGTTCATCTGGGTGATGGCAGGAAATTTATTGAAAGCTCTAAAGACAAATACGACATTATATTTCTTGATGCGTTTTCAGCGACAGCGATTCCCTACCCGCTGTCAACCCGGGAATGCCTTGAGGCTATCAAAGATCACCTTGTGCCCGGAGGTATTGTGTGCGCCAATCTCTGGGAGTTTTTGCCGGAATATCGAGATATGCTCAAAACCTATGCAACGGTAATCCCAAATGAAAAAGGATGCAGCGAACAATCATATAAAGGTCTAATTTAGATAAGGAGAGAGTTCTCCGCGCTCAGTACCATCCAACATGATTTCCAGTGGACGCTGGGGCGATGTATTCTGAGACTGGATCCATTTTATTACCGGCTCCTCTATGCGGACCCCAAGGTTGTAGCCGTTTGGATTCTGAGCCTTGAACAGGTACTTGTCTCCGCCTTCGTAAATATAGTTGTTTATTTCCGGTCAGTTCAACAGAAATGATTTCATTTTTAAAAGGCCACGTAGCCATAATATCAGCGCGCGTAATCTCGCCCGGTGGAAATGCCTCCCTGAAGCCGCCAAAGTTGCTTATGGCGATGTCGGCATCCGGATACGCCCACAGCCAGGAATCCATCAAGAGATTAAATAGAGGCCAACCTCTTTGAATACCGGTTTCAGTATAGCCGACAGCTTCTTCTAATGCTTCGGGCATCTTCTCGGACCATTGGCCCACAATAGCCTCAATGGCTGGATCAGGAGTACGAGGATTTTCACCAAGAGGATGCTCAATCGACACGAGTTCCGCCTTTGTATTCAAAGTTTCTCCAATCGCTGTATCGAATGTGATATCCACCTTCGCAAATGCCTTCCAATGGGCACCAGGACCGATTATGCGAACCCCTTCTTGTTCGATATTTTCAAGTTGGTGGCAATGACCTCCAGCCAGCAATGGTATAGAAAGTTCTGAAGCAACCGGAATCAGATTGCGTAGTTCGCTAGCGCAGATATGGGCAATAACAATCGGCAGCTGGGCGCCTTCTGCGATGGCTTTTGGTACTACGCGCCTGAGAGCTTCCTCATAATCCGTAAATGAAAGATCAGAGATGTTAGAAGGTATAACGATGCTGGAGGTTTTGCGGGTAGTCAATCCAATGATGGCGACACGGACACCATTCACCTCACGAATTACATAAGGCTGGCAATAATCTGGCGGCTTGCCTGTTTCTGTGACCAACAAATTGGCCGAAAGAAATGGGAATTCAGCGGCTTTTATATTCTTCTGTAATATGTCCTGCCCGTAATCGAATTCATGATTTCCAATAGTAGCAGTATCGTAGCCCATTGCGTTTGTGACCTGAATCGTAGACCTTCCTTCGAACCAATGGGAAATTGCCGGTCCTCCTGCCCAAATATCGCCTCCACTCAAGAGTATCGAGTTGTCGCTGTCGAGATGATAGCCGTGTTCTTTAAGGGCAGCCATTACATTAGCCACCCCACCGTACGTTTTTGAACTGTCTCTTGTGGGCTCCAGATAGCCATGTTCGTCACTGGTATAGAAAATAGTGATTGTGCGGACTTGATCCTTTTGCGCACTTTGACAACCTAGGGAGACTAAACCATATGTCAGGACAATACTGGCGAGTAGAAAAAATGCTACTATAAAGATTCTTCGATTCGTCAATATTTTCATTTGCCACCTCATGCCTGGCATCATTGTTGCGCTGAATAGCAACTTGATCCTGTAAAAATCTTGTTTCAAGTTCAACAGCGATATGTTTCATACCTCACTCGCAGTGTTGACCGTAAATATATTTCTGCAATTTTTTCCAAACCTTACCGAAGCATAGTAAAATCAAGCCGAAGAATTCAACGAAAATGACTGAACCTCCCTGGAATTGCCGGAGAATCGTTTGCTTGATCATCCCACTTATTCCCCTCCATTTCGGTTCCAGTTGGCTGGAGTTGGATAGAGTTGGATCTACGCGGACACAGCACGGGACACAATTCCGCATCAAAATAGTGCTTTCTTCACAGCTGCTGACTTTTCAACAGCCGCTTGCAGTGTTTTGAGTTTTCGGGTGTCAAAATCAATTTGGTTGACGCGGGCATATTGCCATTGTTCGCCGGTTTGCTCATATTGATGATAGTATAAGTAATTTTGATATGAAATAAACGGTGTATGGGCTGGCGTCAGGGTGTTGGATTTTACACAATATTTGTCCGGTCCTCATGGTACTTCGGTGCTGAGCGAATTAGGGGCTGAAATCATTAAAATAGAGAGACCGGGCAAGGGCGAACCGGAGCGGCAGGCTCCACCCAAAACTCCCCAACGGGAATCTTATCAGTTCTTTGGCTATAACCGGGGGAAGAAGAGCGTCACCCTGAACCTCAAGGATCCGAAAGGCGTGGAAGTTGCCAAGAAGCTGGCTGCCAAAGTGGATGTCCTAGTGGAAAATTTCTCCCCAGGTGGTATGGAGCGGCTCGGTCTGAGCTATGAAGAGGTGAGTAAGATCAATCCGCGGATAATCTATGCCTCAATTTCAGGCTTTGGCCAGACCGGCCCCCGCCGCAACGACGTCAGCTATGACATAGTAGCCCAGGCGATGGGCGGATTAATGAGCGTAAACGGCTATCCCGACGGCGAGCCGTTGAAAGTGGCGATTTCACTTGCTGACTACATGGGAGGATACAACGTTGTCATCGCTATCCTTGCGGCCCTGCATTACCGTACGGTAACAGGCGAGGGACAGTCCATAGACATCTCCATGCAGGACGGAATCTGGGCGATGGTTTTTCCGGACCGCGCCAATTACTTTGATGATTACCTCGTCCCTGAAAGAATCGGCAACAAGCTCAGCAGCTCCGCACCATTCGGCGTTTATCACGCCAAGGATGGTTACGTGGTGATTTGCACAATTGCGGATCCTCAATGGCAGAAGGTACTTCAGGCTATGGGCCGTGAGGATTTGAGCGGTGATCAGCGCTATTCCACCCGTGAGAACCGAACCAAGAACATGAAAGAGGTGGACGACCTGGTTCAGGAATGGTGCAATAACAAAACCGTCAAGGAGGTTTTCTCAATCCTCAAAAAATTCCGAGTTCCCTGTTCTCCTCTGCCCACTTTTGACCAGGTTGCAAACGATCCTCATCTCTTGGAGAGAGAAATGATCGTTGAAGTAGACATGCCCGTTTCGGGTAATGTGAAGCTTTCCGGTTCGGTATACAAGATGTCCAAGACACCGGGCGACCGTAAGATGCGCGTTTCCCAAGTCGGGGAACACAACGAAGAGATCTACGGCGGACTCCTGGGGCTTGATGCCGAAGAAATGAAGAAGCTCAGGGAAGAGAAAGTCATATAATTACCCACTTGAATTGAATACCGCTAAAACCATAAAAACAGCCTCTCATAAGTTTTATTGCGCGCCTTTGTAGGGGTGCGCTAAAGTCGGCGCCCACATTTGCCGGGTGTTGAATTTCTGCTACTGATTCTACTTTGCGTTCGAAAGAATTTTGCGGAAATTTTTAAGTGATTGGCACAGCAATATTTACAGCCCGTATTGCAGGATATTAATCAAAATAATCTTCCTGTAAGGCGAGCGTTAAAAGACAGTGTTCCCACGGAGGATCGTGGGAACGAAAATATTAACAATTTGGGTAAATATAAAAAGCTTTATAATATTCTCTACTCCCATACTTTGTACTTCTCAAACATCGATTTGATGGATTTCACATCTTCATTTAAGTGGTATGGGCCGTTATAACCCTTATCTATGGCAATTGCTATGATTCTGCCCTGATTATTAATTAAGGTATCTGGTGTATAACCTGCAATGGGGTCCTGATAGGCATCTATGGGAGAAATGATTTCCCAGCCTTTTTCTCTAATGTGCTTTACTAATTCATCAATAAAAAGAGCTGTTGTATCATTATCGTGTAATAGTAAAGTGTGTTTCGGTGAGCGTCCCAAATATTTAACAGCGATCTCATCATAAAACATAATTGCTGACCAGATATGGTCTATATAAAGCTGTTTTAGGTTTTCAAGGTTTATTCTTTTCCCCTCCTTTTTTGCACCATTAAGTAGGGTGTTAATGTAAATGTCCCAATTATCAACGGTAACATAACCATTTATGAGATCTTGTTTTATAAGGATGTTACGGATGTAATCTCTTTTTTGTATAGTATCGCCTTCATGCAACATAGGGTATCTAAAATATTTGCTGAATGTTGATAGGTTTTTTATAAGCTGTTGATTTTTTAATATATCATCTGAATATTTCGTATTTTCCACCTTGTTCAGATCCATGTGATTGTAAGAATGGTTAGCAATCAGATGTCCGCTATTGGAATATATTTTAAGGGAATCAATTCCATTGACTTTGTCTATATTTTTCCCTGTAACGAAAAACATGACTTGTTGGACATTTGATTTTAAATGTTTTTCAGCAATTATTTTACTACGCTCATTTCTATCATAATATGCAGAGTCAGGCATTGGTGCATCGTCAATAGTGATAGCGATTTGGCCTGCGAAAGTATTTATGCAAATAATGAGTAGTAAGATTACGATGAAGAAATATTTTTTGTAATGAGTTTTCATAACACTCCTTTCAGTATTTCTAGCACCCTCTGATTGCTATAAAGAATTAAGATCATGAATTATTAAATTGTTTTGGATATTTGGCATTAAGGCATCCTAATATAAAAACCTTAATCCCTTTGTGAACCCATTACCAAAGATTGTTCTGTGAGTTTCGTTATCAAGTATTTCGGAATTAATGTTAGAATTTTCAGAAACTTTATTATTTAATAAATCAATAAACTGGTTTTGAGGACCAGAGATAGAGGGTTCTAATTCACCTGAAGCCATATATAATTTTATGTTTTCACCTTTTAGATCCAGATTTTTTATATCCTTGAATATAATACGGTTATCCCACCATAATGATGGACTTAATAAAAGATATTTATTGAACATATGAGTATGGTTTAAAAAGATATATGTTCCGAAGAGGCCTCCAAATGAGTGACCGTATATTGCTCTTTGATCTTTTTGAGTTTTATAATTTTCATCAACAAAACTGAACAACTCAATTTTGATAAATTTAGTGAAATTCTCTGCTCCTCCACTAGCGTATGGGACGCCAAGCCATTTAAATCCTTCAACTAAAGTTGGTGTTAGGTCTCTACTCCGAAGTTCGTAAAAGGTATCATAATCTACATTGTATGCAATGCCTACAAGTAATATTTCAGGTATTATTTTGTCTTTGATTAACCTCTGCACAATATAACTCACACCCCCAAAATTTGTCTCCGCATCCAGAATATATAAAACCGGATATTTCTTTTTACTGTTCTGATAATTTCTAGGATATTTCACATAGATTTTATATTTCTGTCGGTTATAATTCGACAATAGTTCTCTTACTTCTGTGTTATCAATCTCTACTTTTGGATACTTATTTTCAGAAACAACAGGATGCTGAGCATATGCGTTGCAGGAAATAAATAATAAAATTATTATAATACTAAATCTCTTCATTGTTTTTCCTTTCAATAGAGAATCCGAAACGTTTTTACCTGCATGATTGCTATTTATTGAGAAGCAGGACTTTCTGTGCTGGTGGATGTCGATAGGAAGAATTAATCCTATTTTTTAGATTAAGGTTTCTATGGAATCCTCCCTTGAGTTTCCGATAACGAACATTATGTTATTTTCATTGAATGTATAGTTTTGATTTTACTATGCTTCAGAGAAGTTTGGAAAATAATTGCACAATTATAATTTTCCCCGCAAAAGGAGTGGATCCCAAGAGACGCCGTTCTGGGAAGTAATAAATCTCAGTGCACGAAAAACGTTTGCGGAAACTGAGAACGTTTGCTTAAATCAGAAGAACTCAAGGAGGACTGATCGTGGCCAATAGGAAATTGATCAAAACAATGGGCATCATATGCCTCGGAATATGGATGACGGCATTTGCTTATGCACAAACAGATTCAAGCTCCTATGTGAAACCCTATCAGAAAAAAGCACTTGATATTTACCGGACTGCAGTTTCGTTCCGCACAGCAAAAGGTCAGGCTCAAACCCCTGCTCTGGCGAAATATCTTGCTAAGGAATTTCTTAATGGAGGATTCAAGGAGGAAGATATTCATCTACTGTCCTTCGATGAAATGTCCGAGCCAACAAACGCGCTAGTAATTCGCTACAGGGGAAATGGGGCATCAGGTAAGAAACCAATTCTGTTAGTAGCACACATGGACGTGGTCGACGCTCATCGAGAGGATTGGGATCGGGATCCCTTCACCCTAGTCGAAGAGGATGGCTATTTCTTCGGTCGTGGAACCCTTGACGATAAATCCGGCATCGCTACTCTGACAGCAGCCTTCCTGCGACTAAAATCAGACGGTTTTGTTCCTAACCGTGATCTTATCATAGCGTTCACTGCCGATGAA
>JARRLM010000234.1:0-8075 GCA_037386985.1 Acidobacteriota bacterium
GTTTTTTCACACAGCGGAAAGCTTGTGGGAAGTGGCTGTGAAATTTGATTTTTAAGAGCGAAATATTATCCAGCCGTCGTTGCAGGACGTGATCGAACTAGCCGGGCAGGGACCTGTCATACCGGTCTGCAAGGATATCCTTGCAGACCTACTTACTCCGGCAGCAGCATTTTTACGGATCGCCCACGGCCGCCGGAGGGCATTTTTGCTGGAAAGCGTTGAGGGGGGAGAGCATCTTGCAAGATATTCCTTTATCGGCTGGGACCCTTTTCTTATGGTGTGCGGGAAAGGCGATACCGTCGGGATTGAGCGTCAGGGCGTAACTGTGCAGGAGAAAACCCGGGGATTTGACAGGCTGAGACAAATATCCAGGGACTACAGGACGGTCCCCATGCCCGATATGCCACCCTTTCTTGGAGGTGGAGTAGGGTTTTTCGCCTACGATGTTGTTCGTCAGTTTGAAAAGCTGCCCAACCTTGCTGAAGATGATCTCGGGATCGATGACTATCAGGTGATGTACTTCTCCAATGTACTCGCTTTTGACCACCTGCGGCATCGCATACATATCATCGCCAACATTTTCAATGACCGCGGAGGTCAGGGACTGGAGGCCAAATACCGGGATGCTCTGCTGAGAATCGAGCAGACCGAAAGGCGGCTTACAGTACCGATCTCTCTGCCGTCGCCGGTTCCGAAAGAGTCGGTCCCGGAGCCCGTGTCCAACCTGAGTGTTGAAAAATACAATTCCAATATAGAAATCGCAAAGAATCATATCTATGCCGGCGATATCTTCCAGGCGGTACTGTCGCAGCGCTACGCTATGAAGATCAGTTGCGATCCATTCGACATCTATCGTGCACTCCGCTTTGTCAATCCTTCGCCCTACATGTTTTTCCTGCATATCGACGATCTCCACCTGGTCGGGGCTTCTCCGGAGATGCTGGTGAAGGTCCAGGATGGCCGGGTCGAATACGGACCGATAGCCGGTACGCGCCCCAGGGGGAAAACTCCGGAAGGGGATTCGCAGTTGTGTGAGGAGTTGCTGGCCGACGAAAAGGAGCGGGCGGAACACGTGATGCTTGTGGATCTCGGCCGAAACGATCTCGGCCGCGTATGCAAATACGGTACGGTCAAGGTGACGGATTTAATGCGCATCGAAAAGTACAGCCATGTGATGCACCTGGTCAGCAGTGTGGAAGGAGAGTTGCGCGACAACCTGGACTGTTTTCACGCCCTGGAAGCCTGTCTTCCCGCCGGGACCGTATCGGGTGCTCCCAAGGTACGTGCCATGGAAATTATTGAAGACCTCGAGCCCTGCCGTCGCGGTGTTTACGGCGGTGCGGTGGGGTATGTGGATTTTTCAGGCAACCTGGATACGTGCATCGCCCTGCGCACTCTGGTCGCTAAAGACGGGATTGCATATATACAGGCGGGAGGCGGCATAGTGGCCGACTCGGATCCTGCGCGAGAACGGGACGAATCGTTTAACAAGGCGAGTGCCCTGATCCGGGCGGTGAAGTTTGCCCATGAAGGCTTACGATGATTCAATGGTCCGGGACCAATAGATCAAATATCGAATCCCGGGTTGTTACATTGCGGAGCGGCAGATGATTCTGGTTATTGACAACTACGATTCCTTCACTTTCAACCTGGTTCAGTACCTGGGGGAGATGGGCAGGGAGTTGAAGGTTTTTCGCAACGATGAAATCACCGTCCCGGGAATAGGCGAACTGGAGCCTGAGAGCGTGGTCATATCCCCCGGCCCCGGCCGTCCTGAAGATTCCGGAATTATTATTCCGGCAATCAGGGAGTTCGCCGGAAAAATTCCCATTCTCGGTGTCTGCCTGGGGCACCAGGCGATTGGCGCTGCGTTCGAAGGCCGGATTGTTTCCGCGCCGACAATCATGCACGGGAAAACGAGCGATGTCTTCCATGACGGGCGGACGATTTTCCGGGATCTGCCGAAACCGTTCCGCGCCACACGCTATCATTCTCTTGTCGTGGAACCCGAAAGCGTGCCATCGTCCCTGGAAGTGACTGCCAAGACCGATGACGGGGTGATTATGGGCCTGCGCCACAAGGAAATGATTGTGGAGGGTGTTCAGTTTCATCCGGAGTCTATTTTGACCGATATCGGCAAGAAATTACTTTCAAATTTTGTAAGCCTGGCGGGATCGTAGCGAGAGATGATGAAAACTGCCAATGATTACGTGCTTCCCGGAAACCTCGAGGGCACCATTCTCGAAAAAATCGTAGAGGCGAAGGTAAGGGAAGTTATGGATGCCCGAAGGAAATTCCCTGCCCGTTCCATTGAAAATTCACTGGAACGGGCGGGAAGTGTCCGTTCCCTGAAGAAAGCCCTCGCCCGCAGCCCTTCTCCGGCAATCATTTCGGAGATAAAAAGAGCCTCTCCTTCCGCCGGTCTTATATGTAAGGATTTCGATCCGGCCCGAATTGCCCGGCAATACCGCCGGGCGGGAGCTGCCGCTCTTTCCGTTGTCACGGAAGTGCATCACTTTCTCGGAAACCTCGAAATACTGGCAATGTTGCGCTTTCATGTAGACCTGCCGCTGCTGCGCAAGGATTTCATCATCGACGCCTACCAGATCCTCGAGGCGCGCCGTGCCGGGGCCGATGCGGTGCTTTTGATTGCAGCACTTCTGGACCCGATCGCTCTGAAGTTCCTGGCTGCGGAAGCGGAACGGCTTGGTATGGATGCTCTGGTTGAGGTCCACAACGAAGAGCAATTGCACAAAGCTTTAGATGCGGGTGCGGGATTCATCGGGGTCAATAATCGCGATTTGCGTACATTTGAAGTGTCTCTCGATGTTTCTCTGAAACTGGCGCGGCTGCTGCCTCAAGGTGTTCTGGCTGTCGCGGAAAGCGGAATCCGGACTGCGGAAGACATCCAAATACTCTCGGAGGCAGGGTACGGGGGATTTCTTGTAGGCGAGCAATTGATGCGCGCACCGTCCCCCGGCGACGCTCTCAGGGAATTACGATCCGGATTTTGATTCTGCGAAGCGGAGAGATTGATGAAGGTCAAGATTTGCGGTATTACCAGATATGAAGATGCCGTCCTGGCTCGGATGAAGGCGCCGATGCGCTTGGCTTCAATTTCTTCCCGCCCAGCCCCCGCTATATCGATCCCGGCACTGCAGGTGACATTATACGCCGTCTCCCGCCTTTTGCCGTGACAGTCGGACTGTTTGTGAATGTGGAGCGGGCGGATCGACTGGCCGAAACGGCGCGTCTTTCCCGGGTACGGGTAATTCAGCTTCACGGAGATGAATCTCCCGAATACTGCCTGCAGCTCTCAGACTGGCCCCTGATTAAGGTCCTGCGTCTCGGCGGCGCACCGGTCGAAGAAAATCTGGAGCAGTATCCCGTGCAGGCTTTTCTCCTGGATGTCCGGGATGATGTTCTGTTCGGCGGTACCGGGAAATCCTTCGACTGGACCCTGGCACAAGGGATCGATCGGAAGCGTCCCATCATTCTGGCAGGAGGACTCAGGACCGACAACGTGCAGGCGGCGATCCGCGCGGTCAAACCTTACGGGATTGATGTGTGCAGCGGAGTCGAGCGGGAACCGGGTATTAAAGATCCTGTTAAACTGGCGGAATTCATGAATGAGGTGAGACATGTCGGCAGGTAGTTCGGATCCTTTTAACGGTCCTGATGAAATGGGGCGCTTCAGCGCTTATGGAGGCAGGTTCGTTCCGGAAACTCTGATGGGACCTCTTCAGGAACTTGAGGAAGCCTATAAGAAGGCTGTTCTGGATCAGGGATTCCTGAATGAACTGGATAATCTGTTCGCAAATTATGACGGCCAGACGCGGATTATTGCCGAGACGGGCGCAGGACAGCACGGGGTTGCAACCGCGACTGTGGCGGCTCTTTTCGGGATGGAGTGCGAGATTTATATGGGAACGGAAGACATGCGGCGCCAGTCCCTGAATGTTTTTCGTATGCGGCTGCTGGGTGCTCAGGTCCGGCCTGTTGACGCCGGAAGTTGCACTCTGAAAGACGCCATCAATGAGGCGATGCGTGACTGGGTGACGAATGTTGCCAATACTCACTATCTTCTCGGCTCCGTTCTGGGCGCACATCCCTATCCCTGGATGGTGCGTGACTTTCAGTCCGTAATAGGCAGGGAAGCCCGTCGACAGATCCTGGAGGCTGAAGGGCGTCTTCCGGAACTCCTTCTTGCATGTGTAGGCGGCGGCAGCAACGCTATCGGGTTGTTTTACGATTTCCTGCGCGAACCCGATATCCGGATGGTCGGAGTGGAGGCCGGAGGCCGGGGTCCCGCTCTTGGCGATCATGCCGCACGTTTTCAGGGCGGAGGCAAGGGGATTCTGCAGGGGACACTGAGTTACGTTCTTCAGGATGAAAACGGCCAGATCGCGGGAACGCATTCGGTTTCAGCTGGTCTCGATTACCCGGCCGTCGGTCCCGAACACGCTGCTCTTCACGATCTGGGCCGCATCGAGTACACGTCTGTTACGGATGAAGCCGCACTGGAAGCATTCCAGGTCCTTAGCCGTACGGAAGGCATCATCCCCGCTTTGGAAAGCGCCCATGCAATAGCCGAATTGATGCGGATGGCGCCCGAACTCGAGAAGGACACCCTTGTGGTTGTGAATCTTTCCGGCCGCGGCGATAAGGACGTCAACCAGGTGGCGGAAATTTTAAAACAGGATGAACTTAAATAGAGAATCAGGAGCCAGGAGCCAGGAACCAGAAGTCAGGAGTCAGAAGTTTTAATAAGACAGGATGTTGGTATCAGCTACATGTGAGTGTTGTTACTTCATATTACAACAATACGAATATATTCTGGCTCCTGACTTCTGTCTTCTGGTTACTTGATTAATTGGAGTATGGATAGCAATCGGATAAACGACAATATCCGGTACTATCGAACGCAGAAGATATGAATCGACGAATTGGTGCAAAATTCCAGGAGTTGAAAACAAAAGGCGAGAAAGCGTTCATTCCCTTTATCATGGCGGGGGATCCGGACCTTGAAACCACAATCCGCCTTGTTCCCGAGCTGGAGCGTTCGGGATCCCATATCGTTGAATTGGGAATACCGTTTTCAGATCCGGTTGCCGATGGTCCCACAATTCAGCGGGCCGGTGCCCGGGCTTTGCATCACGGGTACGCTATGTCGGATTATCTGAAGGCTGTTGAAGCGATCCGCCTGCAGAGCCGCGTACCTCTGCTGCTGTTCAGCTACTATAATCCTATATACCGTTACGGACTTGAGGCGCTTGCTCGCGATGCGCGAAGCGCGGGTGTAGACGGGGTGCTTGTTACGGATATCACTCCCGAGGAAGGCGAGGAGTACTGCGCGTGTATGGAAAGACATGAACTGGATACGGTGTTTCTTGCCGCCCCTACCAGCAGTGCCGAACGTGTTGCTAAAATTGCCGGATGTTCCCGCGGATTTATCTATGTAGTTTCGCGAACGGGAGTGACCGGCGCGCAGCAGGAGCTTTCCGATACCGTCCGGCCGACCGTGGAACGCGTTCGAGAACATACGGATCTTCCGGTAGCTGTCGGATTCGGCATCTCCAATCCCGAACAAGTCCGGGCTGTTTGGGAGGTGTGTGACGGTGCTGTCGTCGGAAGTGCCATCGTCGGAGCAATGGAAAATATAATGGATCCTGAGCGGTTTCTGACCGAAATCGGTACTTTTTGTGCATGGCTTACGGGTAAGTCGATTCATCCTTAGTAATCTGTCTACAGAGAGCACGTGCCGTATAGCATGATGTTGTGTGAAAGTGCGATGTTCCATTTTTAATCAAGAGGATTCTCATTGTATACGATTGAATTTGAACCTGTAGGGCGCCGCGGCAAATGCCCGGAAGGGCTGTCTCTGCTGGAGTGTGCCCGCCACCTGGATGTCGATATCGTCAGTCTCTGCGGTGGAGTGAGTACGTGCAAACGCTGCAAGGTGCAGGTTGTGTCCGGGATTGTTTCGCCGCCTACCGCGGAGGATGAAGCCAGCTTTTCTGAAGCCGAGTTGAAACAGAACTATCGCCTTGCTTGCACAACTGTTCCGCGGGGCGACGTCAAGGTGATGGTTCCATCGGAATCGCTCACCGCACCTCAGCGCACCCAGGTTGAAGGTATGGAACTGCAGGTTGCGCCTGATCCTGTCGTTCGCTGCCTGGAAGTGCAACTGCCCGCACCGTCTCTCGAGACCCCTGAATCGGACGATAAAAACCTTTGGTCCGTATTGAAACACACACATGCAATCGATCAGGGACATATCGATTTGAAAGTCCAGCAGGACCTTTCATCACGGATCCGCAGTCTGGGCTGGAAGATGAGCGTTGCAATGCGGGAAACCGAAGTTATCGCTATAGACGCGGCCTCCACCCGCTGGATCGGTCTTGCTGCGGACATCGGTACAACCAAAATCGCCGTATATCTGGTGGATATGATGCCGGGCGAAATGCTGGCCTCCCGGGGATTGATGAATCCGCAAATATCCTATGGAGAGGATGTCGTTTCGCGAATCTATACGGCAAGCAAATCGAAGGAGAACGCGGAAAAACTGCAGGCATTGCTGGTTGACGCCTTGAACACTACCCTGGCCTCCCTTTGTTCAGAGATTGATGCGGATCCCTCTCATATAATTGATGCGGTTGTCGTGGGGAATACAGCCATCCACCACCTGTTTCTACAACTCCCCGTCCATCAACTGGGGCTCTCGCCCTATGTTCCGGCTGTTTGCTCGGCCGTCGATATCAAGGCCCGGGATATAGGATTGCATATTACGCCGGGCGGCTACGTGCACCTGATGCCGAATATTGCCGGCTATGTGGGGGCGGATCATGTTGCCATGCTTCTGGCAACCGCAATAGAGGATAAGGAAGGCATAACCCTGGCTCTCGATATAGGAACCAATACCGAGATCTGCCTGAACTGCCGCGGCAGGATGAAGAGTGTTTCCTGCGCTTCCGGTCCTGCTTTTGAAGGCGCGCATATACAATTCGGTATGCGGGCTGCAACCGGAGCGATCGAGCATGTTCATTTTTCAGGAGAGCGCCTGGAAATCCAGACAATAGGCGGTGTGGAGCCCGTAGGAATCTGCGGTTCGGGGTTGCTGGATGTGATTGCACAACTTCTTCGAAACAATGTGATCGATCACACGGGCAGAATGAACCATCATCCGAGGGTGCGCAACCGGGACGGCAGGAAGGAATTTGTTCTTTTAGAGCGTCCGGGCAATGAGGACATTACGGTATCCCAGAAAGATGTGCGGGAACTGCAGGTGGCCAAAGCCGCCATCCGGCTGGGCATTCAGGCTCTTTTGGAAGACTCGGGCGCTGTGGAGAAGGATATTGACAGGGTAGTCATCGCAGGAGCTTTCGGCACTTTCATCGATGTGGAAAGCGCCGTCACGATCGGCATGCTCCCACCCCTTCCTTTTGAAAAATTTGCACAGGTCGGGAATGCCGCCGGGACCGGCGCACGTCTGGCCCTTATCTCCGGAAACCGGCGTCAGGCAGCAGGTCGCATTGCTTCAAAGGATGGGTATATAGAATTAGCCTGCATCCCGGATTTCAATCGCAAATTCGCCGCGGCCAGTTCCATGTCGTGGACGATCTCAGACTTGTAGAAAATTACGGGCGCATAATAGTTATGGCCTGCCTCGTAAAACGGGGCTTATCGTCGTGACTCTCGGTGCCGGGATCGGGTTCGGTATCGGAATCGCAATCGCAATCGGGATCGATCACAAATTATTTTCCTGTCAGATCCTTGTCGTCCGATATCCAGCCTGTGTCTTCATGAAGGACAAATACATTCGTTTCCTTATTCCGGACTGAGTAACTATAGCTTCTCTGCTTTGTTCCTAGAGAGTCCCAGATCGTCAGATATATTGCGTCCGTTTTCCCGTCATAATCCGTATCTACATTGCTCAGAAATGGCTTGCCGCCCTTAAAAAAAGACCAGTGGTCCGGGCGACCGTCACTATTGGAATCACGAATCCATTTTACGGGAGTACCGGTTCCGTCCCGATACAGCCAGTTATCAATTTCTCCGTCTAGATTCGAATCTTT
>JARRLM010000235.1:0-4988 GCA_037386985.1 Acidobacteriota bacterium
TCGACTTATCAGAAGGGAAGAGTCGGTACTCTATATTAAGGATATTGATATTTTAAACGGCACACAGATCCTTGATATAAAGCCCTACATTCCCGAGTTTGATGCGTATCCAGTGTCCCATAATAAATGGGTGTCCAGGAATATTCCACAATTATGAAACAATGGGTGTCCAGGATTCCCCAAAATGGGTGTCTAGGATTCCATCCAGGATTCCAGGATTGTCCAGGGATGATTTTAAAAATATCGAAACTATTTTCGACCGTCTGTGTTTAAGCGAGTGTGGGATGAAACAATATACAAAATTACAGGAAGGATCTTAGGAGATATATGATGAAAAAATACCTCATTTTTATTTCAATTTTTCTTTTAGCATCCATCACCGCTTTTCCGCAGAGAGGAGGAGGTGGAACCAGAGGCCGCCAGGGACAATCGGGACAGCAGGGACAAATGCAGGGGAACCGGCAGTCAGGCCGCAGTCAAACGGACCGGCAACAGGCCCGCATCAACTCCCGGCAACGGGAACAGATAAGAGACTGCAGCAATATGGCGGACGGAATTCGTAAACAGGCGCGCGATATGGCCCAGGCTTCCGGGAATAAATTTAATGCGGGAGAAGCCCGACAGCAGCTTGGACGGATTCAGCAACGGTATCAGGCGATGGAGAAGGAACACGAACGGCTGATGCAGGGACTGAACGCCGGACAGCAACAGGGGATGCAGGAACAGATTCAGAATATGAACCGGCTCCGGAGCCAGGTGAACAGCCAGCTGCAGCAAATGCAATCGGATCTGAAATCAGCGGAACCTAATGCCCAAAAGGTGTCGCAGCAGGCGCGTGAAACGGAACGGACGATGAATGCATTGAAGAATCAGTACAACACGCTTGCAGCACAGTCGGATTAATCCAATCCTCCGATATCGCATCTTTGGCCTGCATTTTCCATTCAGAAATGTACCGGAAAATGCAGGCTGACGCGTGACGCGTCCCCTTTCCCCTCTCTTCAACTTCCTGCAGATGTAATTGCCAGAAGAAGAAACTGCATATCATCAACAAAAAAAGGACGCTATATCCCTCCCGCAACCGGCTGCCTCCGGTTTTTATGAAACCTGTCGTCCGCCCGGCGGCGGTCGACCCCCGGAGTATCAAACCAGCCCGCCCGGGACACTGGATACGCATCAAACTCGGGAATGTAGGGCTTTATATCAAGGATCTGTGTGCCGTTTAAAATATCAATATCCTTAATATAGAGTACCGACTCTTCCCTTCTGATAAGTCGACGGAATCACCTTTTCCCGGAACGGTCCGACCCGATCCATCCAATAGATCAGCCACAGGCGCTCAAAACCTTCAATATCATCCAGGGCCGGGACAAACAGATCATTCACCAGGATTCGTCCTTCAATACCCTTGCCGTATTCAGCCTGGATAGGAGTCCCGGACGCTTCATTAAACGGCGTTTGAACTGTTCCGACTACCCGAAACCGGATCATCATTCCGTCTTTATCTTCCAGGTACATCACACCCTCCCGCTAAATGCCTTGCACAAACCGTGCCAGGAATCCCGCATGAAAGCAGGAAAGGACGTCCCCGGATGCGATTTTATAGCCAATATGGTTTTGAGACAGAAAGGGAATCTATTTTAATGAGGGATATCCATCTTTAACGCTTTCAACTTGCGGTACAGGGTGCTGGGGTTGATCCCCAGCTGGCGGGCCGCCTTATTCCTGCTTCCCTTATGGCGGCGAAGGGCCTCGCCGATCAGCAGTTTTTCCATGGAACGCAGCGACATCGGACTGCTTCCGCCGTATCCGGAAGCGCCGGCAGGGCGCAGTTCAGCGGGAAGATGGTGCAGTTCGATAAGACGTCCCCGGCATAAGACAAAAGCCTGTTCGAGAATATTTTCCAGTTCGCGGATGTTGCCGGGATATTCGTACTCCATCAATTGAGCCATAACCTCTTCACTCACACCTTCGATATCCTTTCCCTGGATACTATTGAATTTCGCAATGAGATGGTCAACAAGCAGAGGAATATCTTCACGCCGCTGATCCAATCCGGGCAGTTTCAAACTGATAACCCGTATACGGTAATACAGGTCGTCCCGGAAAATTCCCTCCTGCACTAATTTTTTTAAATCCCGGTTCGTCGCCGCTACCACGCGAACATCGGTCTTAACAGGTTGGACCGACCCCAGGGGTTCTATCACCCGATCCTGCAGTACACGCAGAAGCCGTATCTGCATGGCCGGGGAGATATCTCCAATTTCATCCAGGAACATCGTCCCGCCGTTTGCCAGAGCAAAACGTCCGGGTTTGTCCCTCCGGGCATCGGTGAAAGCACCGGCTTTATGCCCAAACAACTCGCTCTCCAGAAGCGTGTCCGGCAATGCGGCGCAATTGACTGCAATAAAAGGCTTATTCTTTCGCGGCGACAGGCTGTGAATGGCCCGGGCGAAAAGCTCCTTACCCGTACCGCTAGCCCCTTCGATCAACACCGTACTGGAACTTTCGGCAATCTGCGGCAAAATTTCAAAAAGCTTCATCATCACCGCGCTGCGCCCGACAATATCTTCAAACGTATAGCGGGATTTCAATTCTTTCTGAAGTTTTTCTATGGGGCTCAGATCCTGAAAAGTCTCCACTCCTCCTATAAGCTGTCCCTTTTCGTCCTTCAGCAAGGCCGTGGAGATCCGGATTGGAATACGCACCCCCATCTGGTTGAC
Source organism: Acidobacteriota bacterium (assembly GCA_037386985.1). GTDB lineage: Bacteria > Acidobacteriota > UBA6911 > UBA6911 > UBA6911 > UBA6911. Next base: position 2,724 of record JARRLM010000235.1, read on the forward strand.
GATATGTGCGGTTGCGTTCATTATCGATCTTCCGCTGGACATCGTGCGCCTCAGGACACAGGCATTTTCGCAGATACTGGCCCTGAAAACATCACAGCACTGCCGGCCCAGCGCTTCTTTTCGACTTACATGAGTTATTCTTTCTGCCGCACGATTGAAGGCCGTAATCCGCCAATTCAGGTCAACGGTAAAAACACCTTCGTTGATCGAATCGAGTATCGTTTTTTCCCTTCCATCCAATTCTTTTGTCACACTCATCCCCTGCAAATTATTGCAATACGCAATAGCATTGTAACGCCACGGTGAGCGAAAACTTCCGGGAGGAATGGAGTTGAGGGACCCAGGATAGCAATTTCCCTGGCATTTTTGCTGAGATCGAGCAGACCGTCGATTGTGTGGTTTAAGATGGCTGTCGCCGTCATAATGACGATCTGACATTTGGGAAGAAGATCAGGACTCGCCGACTCAGGCAGGATCCCGTATCCCGTATCAGGGCGGCGTTCAAAAATATACAGAGCCCTGACACGTTCTTCCAGAGGTTTCACCAGCGGACCGAAATAGCCGATCATCCCCACGGAATCCCCGGACTCAACCGCCAGGAGATCTGTAATATCTGATTCTACAGCAGTTTCAGGCACAGTCACTGCCGCATTGACCGCCGCCAGCCCGACGGCGCAGGCCGTTGCATCCGGCGTCTTTATCCAGGATATCAGTTCTGAAATGCTGCGCCCCGCGAGTTTGCCGGCATCCGGAACCACGCAGCAGGATTCATATTCTTTTTCATGCAGGGTGTACGCCAGTCCACAGCGCCCGTCCTCCAGGAGCACAGCTGTATATCCCAGTCCGATCCGGATATCTGCAGCTTTGAGTCCTGAAGTTGAACTCAGGGCATAATCATATATTTCATTTACCAACATGCGGAAAACCTCTCATCCGGGCAGAAACCGGGATTCCCCATCATGAAAGAATACGTTACCCCAGACACGTACAATAAAGCAATCGGCGTACCGCCAAAAGGAATAGAGGGACATAATATTCTCTAAAAACAAACAGATGTTGTGTTCCCGTCTGTATGAAGCACGTTGGGCAAACAAATTGCATTAAAACGGAAAGGGCGATTATAAAAGTCATGATCGACATGACAGATTATTTTTTATTTAAGGAGAACAGGATGAAGGTAGGTTTTGCAGTGCAGGTTAATGAAGGCCTGGAGAGTGCGGTCTACGACCATTTCGGCTCAGCTCCGGCGTTTCTCATCATAGATACAGACCAGGAAAGGATTGCAGCGGTAGATAATTCCAATACACATCAGGTGCATGGAGCCTGTAATCCGGCGGCAGCCCTCGGTGGCAGCCAGATCGACGCCATGGTTGTCGGAGGCATTGGAGCCGGTGCCATTATGAAGCTGAACGCAATGGGGATCAAAGTCTTCAGCGCCGGGGCCGCACGAGTAGGCGAAAATATCCACTTACTGAAAGAAAACAAACTTCGTGAGATTACGGCCAATGATGCCTGCGGCGGTCATCAGGGCCAGTGTGGGCAGTGAAGAACTCCGACCGTAGGTCGGAGCTTTTCCCCGTAAAAGGATGATGTCGCATGCGCTGTATCTCAAATCGCTGTGGCGAAAGCTTCCTTGTAATTAAAGTGCATGAAAGAAGTCGGTAGACCTAAACCGGAAGTTGAATCCAAAATTTTAATAGTAAGTTTGAATCAATTCTATGGCCAATCCGACACAGCAGTTCCTGGAAACTGTTAAAAATCAAGCACATCCACACTGCATCAGTTGTAGCAGTGAGAACCGTACCGGTCTCGCACTTCATTTTAACCTGAGAAATGACAATGGAGTCGAAGCTGAGTTTGAATGTGACGGGCTTTATCAGGGATATTCCGGATTTCTGCATGGAGGGATAACCTCTCTGCTTCTGGATTCAGCAATGGCCAACTGCCTATTTGCCCATAAAATAACTGCAGTCACAGCCAGATTAATAGTTCGCTATCTTTCCCCGGTTCAGATCGACCAACCGGCAAAGGTTCTAGCCTGGATGCGGGAATACGAACCACCGCTTTACGTTCTGGAAGCGAATCTGGAACAGGATGGGAAAGTAATGGTTCGCGCTTCTGCGAAATTTATAAACCAGGATTTGTAACCATTTATTCAGCTTTAATTAAGTGGGCCTGGATTGACTCTTATTCTTTAACACCTTAGTCCGTATGGTGAAAGCGCCCGAGTACAGTTTCAGTCCAGGTCCGCGCCACCTCCAAATC
>JARRLM010000235.1:5006-9358 GCA_037386985.1 Acidobacteriota bacterium
GAGACTCACGAAAAAGCCGATCTCTTTAGATCACAGAAAGTCAGCATGTGAAGGGCCAACTTCGCCGAAGTTGAAGGCCATATAAGCCAACTGTTGGGGAGCTCCGGGTATGCCATTTATTTATCATAGACCTTCGGAATTATGGCCGGTTCATTGCATTGTGCATTATTTGAAACTCAGGATTCATGCACCCTGCATGAACTTACCCAGTAGCAGAATGTAGTGGACAGCCATTTTTTGTCGAGTACCCATTTTAGAAAAGATAGTAGGCATCCATTTTACCGAGAGAACGAAAGCCTGAGAGAAATACAGCGAACATTGCTTCAAGAAATATCAGCATTTCCTGTTTTCAGGTACATCGATTGCCTGATTAAGAAAATGCACACACAAATTGAATTGTGTGTCCTGTACGTTCTAACAGAGGATCCAGGGGGGAGTTTAATGTAATGGAAATACCGTCAAACCATAGAAACGAGGAACAGCCTGAATATTCCGGTCCGATCCTTTTTTACAATAACGACGTAATCGACCATTTCACTAATCCACGTAATATCGGGGAATTACTGCAGAATGAAACTGATGGATACGGATTAGTAGGGGATCCCGACTGCGGCGACCAGATGAAGCTCTGGATCTCCATACGAGCAGGGAAAATCGCTAAGATTGCTTTCAAATCGTACGGATGCCCTGGGGCAATCGCAACAAGCAGTATGTTGACGGATCTGGCAAAAGACAAAACCATTGAAGAGGCAAAACGCATCACAGACGACGATGTCGTTGAGGCTCTCGGAGGCATCCCTGAAAGGAAGAAACACTGTTCGCTTCTTGGAGTTCTTGCGCTTCAGGCTGCAATTAAGGACTGGGAGACAAGATTTAGACTTCAGGAGAAAAAAACTCGTGATTTACCTCGACCATAATGCCACAACACCATTAGATCCCCGTGTCCTTGAAGCCATGATGCCGTATTTTAAAGATAACTGGGGCAATCCCTCCAGCCCGTACCGTTTTGCAAACCGTGCCAAAACAGCGGTAGAAAAAGCACGACAACGAATCGCCGAATGCGCCGAATGCAAACCCGAAGAGATCGTCTTTACTTCCAGCGGAACCGAATCGGACAATCTAGCCGTTCGCGGAGCCGCATACACCTTGCGATCCCGTGGCAACCACATCGTCACAACCTCCATCGAACACCATGCAGTCCTGAACACGTGCAAGGCCCTGGAGGCGGAAGGTTTCAGAGCAACCTATCTGCCCGTCAATTCCACAGGCGCTGTCGATATCAGGGAAGTGGAAGAAAGCCTGATCCCAGAGACCATTCTTGTTTCTGTCATGCATGCAAACAACGAGACAGGCACTATTCAACCCATAAAGGAGATTGCCGATCTCGCTAAGCAACGAGGAATCCTTTTCCACACAGATGCAGTACAGAGCACAGGTAAGATACCGCAACCGCTGTGCAAACTTGGAGCCGATCTTATTTCTTTTTCAGGACACAAATTTTATGGACCCAAAGGAACAGCTGCACTATACGTCCGCGAAAATACCCAATTGGCGCCGGTTATCACCGGAGGACTGCAGGAGAGAGGATTCCGTGCGGGCACGGACAATGTCGCGGGAATCGTCGGACTAGCCCATGCACTTTCCCTGGCGATGGAATCATCTGATAAGGAATATACACGATTACGGGAGCTGCGCAATCACCTGGAAAGTAGAGTCTGTACAGTAATTTCAGGAGTAAAAATAAATGGAGCCGAGGCGCCACGCATTCCCAATACCACAAATCTGAGCTTTGATTCGGTAGACGGAGAATCCATTGTGCTGGGTCTCGATCTCCACGGGATCTGCATCTCTACCGGATCCGCATGTTCCACAGGTGAACCGGAGCCATCTCACGTCCTTTTGGCCATGGGCCTTTCGCCGAAGGAAGCGCAAGGATCTATAAGGATTTCCCTTGGCAAAGTCACTCAAGAGAAAGATATCGATGCCACAATCCATGCCTTGTCGAAAACTGTAAATAGGCTCCGCGCGATATCATCTGTTTAATTTCTGCTTCCCAACCGAATGCTTCCAAACGATTCGGAGCTATACAGAGTCAAAAACGCTTTGTCCCTACTTCGGATCCAACCCCCAGTCCCTGAACAGGTCCTTGTAAAATTCAGGCTGCTCAAAATCCGGCTGCATAAACATGTGATGATCCCGGTACGAAAAAGGTCCGTGCTCGTTTTTCCGCACATTGGCCATCATTTCCGGCATCTTTTCCTGCGGTATGGAGAACATCATGTCTCCCTCCTGGGTCAGGGCTCTTTGATATTCGCCGGGATCGGGTATGACGACATAGCACTGCTGGGACATCATCGGAGTAACAACGGCCCAACCGCAGGAAGGTGGAAAGAAGTGGCCGCTTATCGAAGGAACATCCGCTATAGGAAGCGTCAACAGCAAACCCCTCAACTGCGCCGGATTTGCATAGATGATTACGACATCGGGTATAAAATTGGCCTTTTTTAATGGAGCCGTCACAATTCCCACATACTTCCCCTGCTCAAAACAGTCATACGGATGAGTCCATTTTTCGATGGATTCCGGCCTGTCCACTAATCCATAAGCCATAGGGGCAGTCGGGCACCAGTGATCCTCCTTCAGCATGGCTACGGTTGTTCCCTCCCGGCGCGACATGGCAAAAGCCTGGCACTGCGCCAGGTGGTAGCCGCGGTCTTTACTGGGTCGGACGGCACCTTCCGGAATATCCGCTTCCTTTTCCAGCATTTTCACAGCAATGGGAGATGTCCGCAGCAGCAGATGATTCTCCAGTTCCTCACCATATTTATTAAACTCGCTTAATGCTGTCATTCCATTCCCCTCCTGTCGACCGGATGAAGATTCCGTATCCGCTGCAGCAGCGAGTCTGCCTGCAGCTCCAGCGATTGCAGTCCCAAGGCCCAACTCAATAGCCTCACGCCGGGATAATTTGTCTTTCATCGGAAAACCTCCCTGTTTTTTGAACTCAATACAACGCCCGTAGAACTCAGCGACTTTCACGGGCGATCGGGACCGTTACCACGCATATTACAATTAATCTCCGTAAAACTTTAAGCAAAACCATTGCCAAAATACTCATATCCATCTCTCGCCGGTTTGCTTTTACGCCTCCCGGCTGGTATTACTTCACTGGGAGGACAGTTTGAAATTTCGTGACACCGAAATTGCCGCTCCAATAGTCTCTCCCGGGAAAGAAGAAAGGAATCGATTATGAAATCGAGCCGTATCCCGCTGATACTCGCCCTTCTATTTACCTGTACCATCATTCATCCTGTAGTTGGACAAACACCCAACAGCACTGCAACCGCTTCTCCGGATCATATGACTCTTACCTGGACCGGGGATCCCGCAACCACTATGACTGTCACTTGGAGGACGGATTCAACGGTTTCTTCCGGTGTCGTTCAATATCAACAGGGGAATAAGCTTTCGGATAAAGCCCTCCATGCGGAGGCAGAGGCGCTGGACTTCAAGACCGACCTAGGGCTGACCAGGATCTTCTCCTCGACTCTCACCGGCCTCTCCCCGAACACTGAATACGCCTACCGGGTGGGGGATGGGGACCATTGGAGCGAATCGCATTCATTTAAAACGGCCGATCCCGAAGTGAAAAACTTCAAATTTCTCGTATTCGGCGACAGCCAGAGCTCCGTGACCGGCAGCGATCCCTATGGATTATGGCGCGAAACGGTCCATAACGCCTTCGATGCGAATCCTGATGCCAGATTTATTGTGAATGTGGGAGATCTCGTAGACTTCGGACAGGACGAGGCTCACTGGAACGCTTGGTTTGGGGCCTCCAAGGGTATTATAGACACCATCCCGGCGATGGCAGTACCCGGAAACCATGAATCCTACGGAATGAGGCAAATCGGAAAGCCTGTTTTTTTCACAAAGCAATTTTTTCTCCCTCCAAACGGTCCTCCAAGCCTTAAAAACCAGGTCTACTCCTACAATTACGGTCCCATTCATTTTGTGGTACTCGACAGCCAGGGAGTAGAGCAGAAAAGATACGGCGACATCCTGTCCATCCAGCAATCCTGGCTGGAGTCGGATCTGAATACAAGCAATGCACCCTGGACAATCGCCTTTTTTCACAGGGCGCCTTACGGAGTGAAGCTGAACAGGGACGAAACCGAGATCAAAAACGCATTCTGCCCTATCCTGGAAAGACACCATGTCGATCTCGTCTTCAACGGCCATGACCACGGCATCAAGCGCACCTACCCGATCAAAAACGGCCTTCCTGTGGACAATCCTTCGCAGGGCACCATCTACTATGTTACGGGACGGAGCGGGGCAAAAACTTACGA
>JARRLM010000236.1:0-5309 GCA_037386985.1 Acidobacteriota bacterium
AAATTGAGCGATATCTTCAAACGGGAGATTATGACCTGTATTACCGGGCATGGCCGGAAGGAGGAATACTTCATCGTGCTCAGATGATGGAGGCAGTCCTCCTTCCGGCCATGCCCGGTAATATAGGTCATAATCTCCCGTTTGAAGATATCGCTCAATTTCCTGCTTTAAGGCGGGGCTATATTCACTATTACTCATCGCAGCGCGCATCCATATTTTCTCTCAAATTCCGCATCATTGAATTGCGATGATAGCGGTGAAGACTAAAATCTACAATCCGCTCTTTTCCATTCTGCGAAGCAGGCTTGGCTTCTTTGCATTCTTTTCGCAGAGTTCGCGATGGCGCAATTGAAAGCTGTGGGTATCGCCCTGGTGCGCTGCAAGATCGCGCAAGTCGATGAGCAATTTGACGGCTTCATCGTATCTTGCCGGCTGTTTGGTAGAGATCAAGCCATGGACTTTCAGCCAGACCTTATCCTTCTTCTGGGCAAGATTGTCGAGGTATTTTGCGCGGGCGGCCGCCTTCTCTATTTCAATCCGCTTCTTCTCAGCAGCAGCCCTTTCTGCGGCCCGACGTTTTTTCTCCTCAGACAATTCGTCCACCGCCAGGAGCAATTCGCCCGCCGTCCGACGATCTTCGGATTTTGAAGTGTGTCCCGTTTGCCGGCCTGCCTGCGTCTGTTTCGCAAACCTGGTCCGCAGTTCAGTCCGGAGCTGAGGATCATCGTCGAGTAAACGCAAAAGCAGTTTATCCTTTTCATCCTCGGGAAGCTTGCGAATCCAGGATTCGAGTTTCTTGCGATTTACGGTATCTTCTGTAGCCTTTGAACTTGCATGTGCCGCCACCTCGATCAAGTTGCTGTCGATTCCCAGGAAGTCGGCAAAACTACTCTCAGATGCGCTGAGTTTATGGAGATTGGGAGGGATGCACGGTTCCGGTTCATCGTCGTCGACCTCCCCGTTTTGTACGCAGAGGAGCCAGGCCAAATAGAGACAACGAAGGTCGCCACGCACTATTTCGGAGCGCAAGGGCATCAGGGATGCAAGCGAGCCTTCCGGTTCGATCCAATCATCGTCCTCAATTTCCGTTTCGAACGAGAGAATCACATAATCTCCACGGGTTCTGAGGGAAGCACTGTCTCCCGCGCAGAAAGCGGCCAGGGCTTTGGCATCAAGAAGCCGCTTGGGGAATCGCAGCATGAAACGTCGCGTACCCCAATTGGCCAGATAGAGAAAAGCATCGAAATATTTCTCCATCCATTTGTCCGGACTGCCCTTGAAATCCCCCCAATTGTATTCATTGGTGAAGCTTGTGGAGGTGATCACTGCCCGGCTCGATACCGCCCTCAACTCGCGCATCTGACGATCGTCCAAAGGCCGGTCGACAGCTTGAAATTCGTAATACTGGTATTCGCTCATGATCCCTCATTGCAGACTGCTATAAGATAGACTGGTTGGAGTTACAATGGCCTGCCTAGAAATTGCACCACCCGGTCATGCATTCGAAGTCCATTTCCGCATGAAGATCGCAATATCGGCTTTACTAATCTCACTGCGGGCAAGCGCAAATACGATTTCAGTGAGTTTCTCTTCCGGCGCGGTGAACTCATAGCCATTTAACTCCGGAAAGACAAGACACGCCACGGTACCAACCCGTTTATTGCCGTCCAGAAAGGGATGGTTTCCGACAATGTGAAACAGATAGGCTGCCGCCATTTCGAAAATGTCGGTGTGAAGATACTCGCCATCGAAAGAGGCCTGCGGCATAGCGACAGCGGACTTCAGCAAATCAAGATCGCGCAGACCCGATGTGCCGCCATAGCGTGCAATCTGATCACGGTGAATCTCCAGCAACTCTCCAATGTTCAGGAAGGTAATCTTGGGCATAGAGATCACTCGGCCAGTTTCTTGAGAGCTCCGGAATATTTTTCATTCACCTTGCCGAGTGCCGACTTGAATGCCTTCTGTCGCTTTGCATCTTTTATCGGGACCAGAACAAGAGCATGTCCATCCGTAGTAATGTCAAACGAAGTTTCCGGGCCTGCGCCCAGGAGATCAAGCACCGGTTTTTCGATTACCAGGGCAAGGCTGTTGCCGTGTTTAATCAATTTTTTCATCATGATGGAACCTTTAACTAGTGAACACAATGTATCAACATCGTGTTTACATATAATATCTCATATCATCCCGATTCGGCAATAGGAGTTTTAGGCCCACAAGGGACCATGCCCCGTACAATGGATCGACAATAGATCGATTTCTAAACTCGCGAATCTGATGAAATAAGCCTGAATGGATTGCGCGCATCTAAACGCTCGGCCGATTGAGAATCGTGCAATATCATCATGGTAGGTCGAGAAAATGTCGAATTGCCATGCTAAATAGCGAGACGGTTTAGCAGATTCACTCGTCGCCATCATCTTTGTCGTCAGATTCCGAATCATCAGCCTCCCTTTTTGCACTGATCAACGGGAATGCAGTTTCTCTCGCTCATTTCGCGGTAGTCCTCAATTTTCTCCAGTGATCCAAATATCAGCTGTCATTAAATGAAAATCAAGAGATTAGAGGATATTCGTTAGCTTTATGCAAGGGCATAAACTGTGCTCCCTCACCTGTATATTCAGGTACGGAGACTCCATGCCGCACAAACAAAAAACTGAGGAGTTCTGTCCGATGACACAACGGTGTGTTTAGGCAATCTTGGCAGCCTGAGCTATAAAAAATTCCACACTCCAAAATTCCAATGATGGCAATTCATTTGATTTTACGAACCGGCGAACATCCTCACGGGCTTGATTCCAGTCAATGGCCTTGATCCGTTCCTGCAACCGTTCAAGACACCAGGCTCTATCTGCCTGAATCTTCTTTTCCTTCCAAGGCCCTATTTGATTCAGAGCCGAGGAGAACAATGTGTAATTTGCCGGAGTCCGGCGAGCCGTATACCAGACGAAATCGTACCAATCCCGCCCCTTCAGATATTCTCGACATAGCAGTGCATGCAGCTTGCCGGCATAGAGGCTTGGCAGATCAAACACGCAGACGGCTGAAGGGAAGGGATAGTCAAGGTACTTGGTTTCGTAAGTTGCACCATCCGGTGGATTCGTGTCTACCTCAAGCTTAATCCTCATCTTGCGTATCGGACCTGTTGCAGGCTTGAAATTCAGATTGAGCAGGTTGCCCAGAGAATCGTCCTTTATAAATGCTTTGCGTACCGTTTGGCTGACCTTAGAACGATCGTCTATTTCCAGTTCGAATCCATAGGCGGTCAGGTCTTTTTCCAACCTCTCGAGATAAGGCCGCAACTTGAAAGATGGATTCCGTTCCTGCAGGGCGAAATCAAGGTCTTCAGAAAAACGTTTCAATCCGTGGAAAATTCTGAGACAGGTGCCGCCCTGAAATCCGGCTTTCTGGAAAAAGTCCGTTCGTCCCAGCGCTGCCAGTAAAATCTCCTGGGTGATTTCGCGGAGGGACTGCTCTTCCTCGAGGCTTGAACGGCAATTGTATCCATTCAGTCGATCTTGAATCATCTTTACACTCATCTGTTCAAGTCCTTTCGCAAACCTTCAAGAAAGCGCCGCACACGCCTGGAGGAATAGCTGGCGAGCAGACGTTCGAACGTCTCAACCTTGATGCCGGCCAGTGAGGTTTCATCTACTCGCAGGCTGTCAACGACCGGGACGGCGGAGATCCAATCAAGTTTGTGCGCATAGACGTAGTCTGCCAAAGCTTTCAGGGGCGATGCCATTAAGAAAGTTTCACCGGCATAAAAACCAGGTTCGTTTTTGCTGCCGCTCCCTTTTTCGACGCGAGTGACTTCAGTATAAAAGACTTTTTGTGGAACCCGGGTGAAACTGAAATGTCCGATTGGGGTGTCGAACTCGCGGGAGCGGTCCATGGAAGCGCTTGTAATCGCGTATACCGCTTCGGGGATCCACTCATGATACGATAGCGCCGTTTCCAGGCTGATGTAGCTGGGACCATAGATACGTTGTGCTAACGCCAGCGGGTCAGGTTTTCGTCGAAGGTATTTGGCCGCCAGGCAGTAAAGCCCCCGGTGAACCCTCATGATCTCGCCTGATTTCAGGGCTCGCTTGAGAAGAGCGAATCGTCGATTTGAACTGCCGCCAACCCAGCAAGCGAATTCCATCAGAGTGAAGGTGCCGGTATCGGATTTCTCCAGAACAGTTTCCGTTAGCTTTTGCATATGTGTATGATACTGTCAAAATGTGACAGTATCAAGCAAATATTGTCTATCCCGATGATGAGCTTGCTATATTTTCCCCGCTACCGTACGTGTTCTCTCAAGACTTTCATATGCATGTGCAACACGACTGCCATTTCCTGTCATAAAAACAGCTCGTTTTTTGCTAGTTTTGAATGGTTTTTGGGTTTAGGTTTATACAGATTGGTTAATGATTGTTACCTGCGAAAGAAACAATAAGAAATGAAATCAGAATATAAAATTATATTTGAAATGCCAGAGAATTATGACCCCTCTGATGTTTTAAGGAAATTACCATCACCAATCAGCCCCAAAATGACAGAAATTTATAATTATTCGGTTGAACCATACGGCTTTTATTTATTAGACAATCTTGTCGATCAAAAGACAGTCGGTCATGCAATTAAGATATTTATTGATGAATGTCTTAAATTTTCAGGAAGCGTAGAAATACAAAAATATAAAAAAGATTAAAATTTGAAGATCATCGAATCATCTAAATGGACTTGGAGAGGCTTTAGACCTCTTGCTGCGTATTCCAAAGTGCGAAAAACGTAGCGAAGGAATGAACCGCTATACCGGTATCTTCGAATGCACCGCTCCACATTAGTTTGGATCTCAGCTTTATGTCCCCGCCATCGGGACAGCAAACAATAGCGTTCAATCCAATCATCGATGGTGTAGTCGACTAATTTCATAAGCTCCAGCTTGGCCGATACATTTCCGCACTGCGCCAGTCGGACGAGTTTGATGCTTATAATATCCCTTATTCGACGATCATCCAGATCTTGGGGTGAAACGAAAACGTATAGTTTGTCCCGATATTTTTCCAAAATGATCTTTACCTCTCTTTGATTTCGATAAGGGAGGTTTGTTTGCTTTCTTCGTGCCGGCGCCCATCGCCGTTGAAACTCCCATTTCAGGGCACAGGTTACACGGTCCCAATCGATCGCGCCAAAATCAGTCCTCACGTTTTTCCAAATAAAACGATAACAGCGAGGAGTTCGCTTTAATATCCAGGAACTATTAAATGTCTCAGGATTCTCCCTGGACAACACCTTATTGATAGTCTGAATCATCTGTTCGA
>JARRLM010000237.1:0-4316 GCA_037386985.1 Acidobacteriota bacterium
TCGAGCATCATGGCGCCGTCGGTCACTGCCAGTCCGGCTATGTTGTGTCCTCCGCCTTTCATGCAAAGCAAAAGATTATGCTCCTTTGCAAATTTTAAACATTCAATAACGTCTGTAATGCCAATACAGCGTACGACGAACGCGGGTTTCCTATCGATCATGGCGTTCCAAACGGTCCGGGAGTCTTCATAACCAACATCGCCGGGTAGGAGCACCGGTCCACGGAGGCGTATCTTTAAGCTGTCCAATTTGTTCCTGTTCAACTCGGTATCGAAACCTTCAAGTGTTTTTATTTTCATGATAGATTTTCCTGAACACTGACGAATAAATACTTCACAAGCGCAGCTGTTTGGATTGTGAAATTCTTTTGTATTTCTTTAGTTAGCTTCTTGCAACTCCAAGTTTGATCAAAATCTTTTCCATCAAACACCATCGGGTAAGGGATGATTGGAAGAGATTTGCACCTACAAATGCCGTGAACCAAAGCCAATTGGGATGAACCCAATTGGCAAGAGCTAAGCTGACCAAGATAAAGCAGCCAGCAATCAGACGAATCCATCGTTCAATTGTCATAATGATGTCCTTGAAAGTAATTGTTAAATAACCCTATGGGGAGGTTGTTATTGCAGCTGCGAATACGCTGCAGAGGTTGAAATGGAAAGCAGGTTGATAATAATGCTAATTCCCAGAATCCAATGAATAATTATCATGTATCATCCAATAAATCAAATATATGACTAAATTATGAAATAGGCAATCAAAATAATTTTAATGATTGATATGTATTGGTTAACTTAAGTATTACTTCTGGAGGGATTTTGGAATGAACGAGGGCGGGTAGATGAATTGTCGAGATTGGCGTGTAGGATTTTAAGAATCAAAACTTCTAATTATCGGAGAACAGCATAATCTTTCATTGGCCCTGTCTGGCCTGATTGAGCAACTGTGAAATATGACTATGCCTATTTTAATTCTGTTCTTCTGCAGGTTGTGCATAGGTTGCGTTAGTTGCACTTTTATACCGGAATATACGGGACTGTACGAGGTTAAATCACGTAAATCCTTTTTTTGCAGCGTATAAAATGGAATCCCCAAGCTGGACGTCGCGGGATTTATCTCCGTCTACCGCTCCAGTTTCAAGACTCCGGTTCACATGCCAGAGTCTTGGCTGTCTGGCGAAACCACATTCTCAATTTTCTCCAGCATTTGTTCAATAATCAGCCATAGAAACAGCTACGCATTGATCAGCTAGAGAGGCATTTCTTAAGTGTTGGGACCGGGATCACAGGCAAATACTTCAATTTAGACCTTGCATACCAGTTTGGATATGATCCCACGCGTACGGTTTCGGGCAGTGCGAGACCAGCATCAAACCAGACCGCTGATGGCAGATATCGGTTTTTTAGCCATGCGGTGCAGACGACGATCGGGATTCACTTTTAGCGACAACATGGTTTGGGAATCAAGTCCAGGACCTGGAGAGATTTCGATTGTGTAGCTGTGGCGGTGATAGCGCTCCTGGGGTCAACCTGCACTTCCGGGCTAATCCTCTTTTACGCACTTCGCAAAGAGGTTGATCCCCGTTTTTTCAAAGAGAATCTGCGTACAGGGCCTTCCAAAGCATGACTGAACAAACAATCGATTCATATCCTCTTCTGTTCGATGGTTCAATTTCCAATCCAGGACATAGTCGCAAAAAGCTTTGCAGGGATTGCCGGGGTGAAAGTTCCCCAAAATCACGGCGCCACCGGATGCCAGAAGGTTGAAAATATAATCTAATAGCTTTATCACAAACTTATCGTTGAAATAGTCTATGAGACCCACGCTGTAAACTAGATCCTGTTTCTCGATATCCAGTTTTACCTTACCTGTAGCAAGGTATAACAGATTGCCGTGAATGAGATTTACGTGGCATTTCAACGAGGATTTCTCTTTTATATTCGACAAATACTCCAAAGCCTGTAGGTCGATGTCAATTAGGTTGGACCTCAACCGCTCGGGGTTCTCAAGCATCTCCAGAACATCGAACACCTCTCGCCCGGGTCCACATGCAAGGCTGGTAATATTGGCGTCGTGTCCTTTCTTCTCATCCATAACACGCAGGATTTCATTTGCCAGCAGCTTTCGGCGATTCCTTACCGCTTGGATTGCCGGGGCGCTCAACATAACGCGATCCAGCAGCGGACCCAGGCGGCCGGAGCCTCCGGGTTCGTTTTTGTACATCCACTCGATTGTTAGATAGTCACCGGCATAACCGCGAGGTTTCGAGTACATTCGCTCCCCCATTCTCGTAAGCAGGAGATAGGGAAGGAATTCGCGTTGTACCCAATTGCCCAATTTGTCTTTGACATAAGAATTTTCAGGCGACATGTCGCCGATTTCCTCGTTGAGCACTTCCACGAACTCCATAAACCGTACCGGCAGCTCCATTGCCAGATCGTCCGAAAGGTTCGAAGATTTCTTAAGAGCTTCCCGATCCAGCTTGTGCATTAGATCCTTGAAGGCCGCTAGTTTTGCAGCGATGGGTTTATACCTGCCTTGAAGAGCGCTCTCCAGGAAAGCTTCATTGTGGCGCATCTGACCCAGCGTTTCCACGCGAAATCGCAGGCGCTTCGAACTAATCAGGGCAAAAGATTTATACAATCGAGCGGCAAAGGCAGAATCGTTCGCAATTCGAGTTTCAAGTGCGCTTCTTGGCAACGCGAGCAACAGGGAATTTTCCACAGCAATTACGGTGGCAGAGGCAGGGATGTCTTCAAGAAAGGAGATCTCGCCAAGAATTTCCCCCGGTCCCAATGAAGCCAACCGCGAATCACTAATCGAAAAAATATGTATCCCCGCAAGGCCACTTAACAGCAGAAAAATGCTCTCCGGCCGGGATCCTTCGCTTATTATAACGGTATTTGCTAGAGCTTGTTGTTCGTGACCCGTTTCCATAATCCAAGAAACATCTTCCTCGTTCAGTTCACTAACCAGCGCCAATCCATCCTGCATGATCAATGCTCTCCTCAGGGCACACCTGGCTTCAGCAGCGAATCCAGTGACCGTCGAATGCCGCCCAGTTTCTTTCTTGCGGCCTCTCTGCCTGCTTCAATCAGTTCATTTACTGCATCAAAATCATATCCTGCGTGGGGGTCAGTGCGCGGCTCGATCAAAATGTCTGCTGCTTCGGCTTCCGAGGCACCTTGCCACCACGCCAGAATCTCCCACGCTTTAGTAATCACGTGCCTGAATCCAAAGAATTTATCAAGCTGATGTTTGATCCTTTGGCAATGGAGCGCATCCAGGTTTGCCGTAAGATCGGATGACGGGACGACATTCACAGCCATCTTCAAGCCGCACCGTCGCCTGTCGAGCAGATCCATGGGCACGCGGCTCAGGAGTGCTCCATCCACCAATATTCTGTTGCCAAACACCACTGGGGGAAATATGCCCGGAATCGCCGTGGTTGCCAATAGTGCCATCGCGGTTGATCCACGTTCAAAAACGAATCTTTCACGTCGAACGAGATCGGAAGCCAATACCGCAGCAGGCTTCTGGAGTTCTGCAAACGTAGATCCTCCTGTTGCTCTGATTATCGCCCGCTCCAGTTTCTTCCCCGCCATCAAAGAAGATTTCGGGCACCAGCTAAGATCGCGTATCTTGTTGTTGCTGCCGATCAGCGAGCGAATGATTTGGATAGTGTCGGCCGCATTGCCGGTTTTACCATAAATCGTGGCCACGGCGCCACCCATGCTGGTGCCGCAGGCATAATCAATGGGTATGCCTTCTTCCTCTAAAACCTGCAATACGCCCAGATGAGCAAACCCTCGGGCGGCTCCGGCCCCTAAAACGATGCCAATTTCTCTGTGGGTAATCCATCGTGCAATCCAATCAATGGTCGGGTATGTAGTGCGGTCCCAAGAGAGCGCCGGGTTAACAACGCGTTCCAATTCAACAGCATCGATCTGAAAGCACCAATTGCCTTGTCGGCTTTGTCTCCCATATCTATCATCGCTTTTGGGCCATATCGAGCAGTATTCCGCCAAGCCAAAATAGTGCATGAAAGACTGGTTGGGTTCCTGATTTAGCCCTGTGTCCGCATAGGCGACCACTGTGTCTCCGCTTATCAGACTGTCACGGAGTTGTGCTGCCGTGTTTTCCGTCAACAAAAGCACTAGCAACTGTTCCGCCGAGCCGGATTCCCTCCAATTTGTGACAAGTCTCCTGAGCCATTCCGTGTCCTGCCCAACCAACCAGATCGGTATATCGCCTTGCACTTCGAGGACACAAACGGCGGCACCCGCTGACGGGAAAAAGGACGGAAATGGTTGGGC
>JARRLM010000238.1:0-4290 GCA_037386985.1 Acidobacteriota bacterium
TATGTCACTCAAGCCGGGGACCGATGGGCTGCGGCTCTGCAGGAAATCTATGAAGGAAAGCGGACTGCAGAACAGGCGTTAAAGGATGCAGCGGAGGACATTAATAAAATGGTGGGCCAATAATCCACATGACCGATCACGCCTTACGCACGCATCGCCCGGATCCGCCTCACGGAAAACTGCCCTATCTTCTGACTTTCCCTGCGCTCATCGCCCTGATCGGTATTCTGTATCCATTTGTCCTGGGCGTGTACTATACATTTACGAACTACACTCTAACCGAACCCGGCAACATCCAATGGGTCGGCCTTGCCAACTATGTCGAAATCTTCAGGAACATTGATTTCTGGCAGGCTTTTGGCCTGACCTTTATATTCGCCGCATCCGTGGTTTTGATCGAACTGGCCCTGGGCCTTGGAGTGGCCCTGCTGCTTAAAGACGCATTCTTTGGTATCCGCATTCTGCGCTCCTTCCTCATCATCCCCATGATGATTCCACCCATTGTCAGTGCGCTGATGTGGAAGGTGATCCTTCTTCCCACGAACCAGGGCGTGCTGAATCACATCCTGGGTCTTGCGGGGATCAGGCCCGTTGCCTGGCTGGGCGACTCTTCTACGGCGCTGGTCTCCCTGATCCTTATCGATGTCTGGATCTACTCGCCTTTTGCCGTCCTGATCTTCCTGGCCGGGTTGCAGTCTATGCCCAAGGAGCCGTATGAAGCAGCCCGGGTGGATGGGGCATCGGGCTGGTTCATGTTTCGCAAACTTACGCTTCCCCTGCTCACACCCTGTATCGTGCTTGTCACGCTCTTTCGCCTGATCGATTCGCTCAAGGTCTTTGATATCATCTATGCCACAACCAAGGGCGGTCCTGCCGGAGCCACTATGACACTGCATATGCAGAGCTATTTTGAGGCCATTCGGTGGTTCAGAATGGGCAGGGGCATGGTTTACCTTTTTATCCTGTGGGCCCTGTGCTTCATTTTTTCCAAAGCTCTAAGCAGGCTTTGGACCAAGGTTCTGATGCGATGATGACCTCACGCCTGTTCAGACGTATTCTTAAAACGCTGGGGCTTGGCGCGTATTTCACTTTTGCCCTGGGTCCCGTCATCTGGATAGCCATGATGTCCCTGAAGGACTCCAATGATGTCATAGCCAGCCCTCCAAAGTTTGTATTCACCCCTACCCTGGAGAACTATAAGGCTATTACGGTGGGCCAGCATGCGAATAACGTGGAGACCGTGAAACCCGATTATCCGAAGTACTTCCTGAATACCCTGATCATAGCATCGGCTACAGTCGCCGTTTCGCTGCTGTTAGGGACTTTTGCCGCATACAGCCTGGCCCGGTTTTCCTTTCGGTTCAAGGAGGACATCGCCTTCACCTTTCTGAGTTTCCGGTTCGCGCCGGAACTCATGATTATCCTCCCGCTGTACGTCGTCTTCCAGAAAACGGGCCTGATTGATTCGTTTTCCGGCCTCACCCTGGCTTATCAATTGATCACCCTGCCGTTTCTGATCTGGGTCCTGCGGGGATTCTTCGAGGATATTCCCCGGGAGATTGAACAGGCTGCACGCGTGGACGGATATACGTGGTGGGGTGTTTTCCGCAGGATCTCCCTGCCTCTGGTTAAACCGGGCATTGCCGCGGTGGTGATCCTGTCCTTCATCTTCGCATGGAATAATTTCATATTTTCTATGATTCTCGGAGGCGAGCGGACTCAAACCATCACTCTGGGCATTCTGGGATTTATCGGATACGAGCGTGTCCTTTGGGGACAAATGGCTGCCGCTACCATGATCTGCGTGATCCCGGAGCTTATCCTGGCATTCTTTGTGCAGCACTACATTATCCGTGGGCTGACCTTCGGAGCGGTAAAGGGGTAACAAGTGGCTGATATTGTATTCCGGGATGTTCGAAAGTGCTATGGCGACCACGAGGCCATCCGCGATCTGAATCTGGAAATCCGGGATCGGGAGTTCTTCGTAATCCTCGGCGAATCCGGCGCGGGCAAGACCACTACTCTCAAAATGATCGCCGGCGTCGAGCCGGTCACTTCGGGCGAGATCCTTCTGAACGGCCGGACAATCCGGAGCCTCACACCCGAGGAACGGGATTGCGCCATGGTTTTCGAGACCTATGCGTTGTATCCGCACCTGTCCGTATATGAAAATATCGCCTTCCCGCTTCGTGCCCCCAAGCGCCGGATGCCCGCGGACCGGATAGATCAAACCGTACTGCGGGTGGCCCGCGTTCTGGGAATCGACCGTTTTCTGCACCGCAGACCCGCGGAGCTGAGCGGAGGCCAGCGGCAGCGCGTTGCCCTGGGACGGGCCCTGGTGCGGCAGCCCGCGGTCTTTCTCATGGACGAGCCGCTGTCCCACCTTGATGCACGGCTGCGCAACGAAATGAGAACCGAAATCAAGGCTATGCGGGAGTCCTTCGGGACCACGATCGTCTATGTAACGCACGACTATAGCGAAGCCCTGGCCCTGGGAGATCGCATTGCAATCCTGCATCGGGGGCGCATCGAACAGGTAGGAACTCCATCCGAGGTATTTCGCCGGCCCCTGAATCGCCTTGTGGCCGAGTCTCTTGGCGATCCGCCCATGAATTTCCTGAAAGGCACCATTACGCTCGATCAGAGCCAATCCGTGTTTGCGAGGGGGGATTGGCGAATTCCCCTGCCGGAGAGCCTTAGACTGCGGGAGTATGTCGGGAAAGAAATCGTCCTCGGACTCAGGCCGCAGCACATCCGCCTGGAGCGTAACCGGCCCGACACGCCCTACAATCTGCATTCGAAGCTTTTTGTGCAGGAACTGACAGGGGAGCACACCGTTACATCGGTTACTGTAGGGGACTGCCTGTTCATGGCCTTAGGCAAAGCGGATACGGCCTACAGCCTTGACGAGCCTCTCTACCTGGCATGGGACCCTGAACACATGTATCTGTTTTCGGAGGATACGGGTGAAGCGCTCCTGGCGGAGGGCGACTGATGGCTGAAATAATCCTGGACCAATTGAGCAAGCGCTATGGCAAAAAACACGGGCCCTGTGCGGTGAAGGATCTTTCTCTCAGGATTCGAGACAGGGAGTTTATGGTATTTCTGGGGCCTTCGGGATGCGGCAAAACAACCACCTTGCGCATGATTGCGGGGCTGGAGGAAATCACCGGGGGAAATCTTACTTTTGACGGCAAGCCCATCAACGATCTGCCGCCCCAGGCCCGGGATATCGCCATGGCCTTCGAGAACTATGCGCTGTATCCCACGCTCGCTGTACGGGACAATATTGAATTCCCCCTGAAAATCCGTCGCTGGCCGCACTCCCGGATCGATGAAAAAATTGAATGGGTGGCCGGGGCGGTACAGATCACCGACATTCTTCATCGAAGACCCTTCGAGCTGAGCGGCGGCCAGCAGCAGCGGGTATCCCTGGCGCGGGCCATCGTCCGGGAACCGAAAGCGTTTCTATTCGATGAACCCCTCTCGCATCTGGACATGAAACAGCGGCAGGTAATGCGGGCACTGATAAAAAGGATTCATTCGCAGCTACGGAAAACCACTGTTTATGTAACCCACGATCAAAATGAAGCCATGGCCCTAGCCGACAGGATAGCCGTCATGCATCAGGCGGAGCTCCAGCAGGTGGGCACTCCCGAGGAGGTCCTGAACAATCCGGCCAACGCCTTTGTTGCCGGGTTTATAGGAGAGCCTGCCATGAACTTTCTGGATGTGGAAGTCGGAATGAAATCCGGAAGGGCAGCATGGATATCCCATGCCGGCAACCGCCTGGCAGACCTGCCCGGCGCACTTGATCCGGCCTGCCATCATTTATTGTCCGCCCCTCTGCAGGCCGGAATTCGGCCCCATCGCATTGAATTTTCCGAAACCAGGATGAGGGCCACGGACCTGGCTGCAGAAATAAGTACATACGAGTCTCTCGGGGAACGGGGCATATTGACTGTGCGCCTCCGGTCTCAGGATCTCACCATCCTGACGCTTCCGGAACAGACATTTCGTAAAGCCCAGCCTTTATGGATCCATTTCCCCCCGGAGCATCTGTACTTTTTCTCAAAAGATTCCGGGAAAAGACTCCATCCGGATCCCCTCGACAGGAAACGGACCGGATGAAAGCTATAGCGGATATAAGCTATTTCAGCATATCCAGCCAGTCGAACAGCGCCCTTTTAAAAGCCGCATACTGCTCGCGGCGAATGCTGTGCCCCGCACCTTCGATATATACCCACTTAAACGGCGCTTTGGATTTCCAGAGTCCGGCTGCGCTTTCCG
>JARRLM010000239.1:0-5672 GCA_037386985.1 Acidobacteriota bacterium
TCTCCGCAGGGATTATGGAGCTGCAGGCCTGTACGAACTTGCAAGGAACGGTATGTTGACCGGGCAGCAGGTCGTTGTGAGTCTGATTGTCATCACCCTGTTTGTACCCTGCCTTGCGACATTTTTAATGATCATCAAGGAACAGGGGTGGAAACGGGCTCTGGCCATTACGGGATTCATCGTCCCGTTCGCCGTATCCGTTGGAACTATTGTCGGTTGGATTCTGCGTACATTCGGCATTCAATTCAATTGAAAGGCTGATGGGGGGTATCATGGAAAACAGGACAACAGAGGAAATTGCGGAAGTTCTCGAAGCGGTCTGGACATTACAGGAACAGGGACACGCGACCGCAGACAAGGTTATACACAGCGCCAAAACCACGGTTTCGGATGAACTCCTCAAAAAGCTGCAAAGCGAAGGTTTTCTTGCCGTAGACAATGCAGGCCGGATCAGGCTTCTCGAAAAGGGAAAGAATACGGCGGAACAGATTATTCGCCGGCACCGCCTGGCAGAAAGGCTTCTCTGCGATGTTCTCGCCTACCATGTCGATGAGAGTGAAGCTGCGGCTTGTGAATACGAGCACCTGCTCGCCGAAGGTATCACCAATTCGATCTGCACGCTCCTCGGACATCCACGTTATTGTCCACACAACAAACCTATCCCCGAAGGAGATTGCTGCCGGCAGACCAGCAGGGCCCTGACGCCCATCGTAATACCCTGCGACCAGCTTCAGGTTGGAGAATCTGCAAAGATCGCCTATTTTTCCACGAGGGAACATTCACGACTCCTTAAATTGTCCGCGCTTGGAATATCTCCGGGAGTCACCCTGAAACTGATTCAGAAATGGCCTGCATGCGTCGTCCAGTGCGAAGAAACCGAGATTGCGTTCGAACCGGAAGTGGCTCAGAACATATACGTCTGGCAAACGCCCAAGGAATAAAAACCGTTATACGTTGCACATTTGAACGTCCCATGACTTTTACAGTTTCATGTTACGCAACCTGAGAGCGTTGCTGATCACTGAAATGGAACTGAAAGTCATAGCCGCGCTGGCAATCATAGGATTCAACAGTATTCCAAGGAACGGGAAAAGCACTCCGCCCGCAACCGGCACTCCCAGAATATTATAGACAAATGCAAAAAAGAGATTCTGGCGAATGTTCCTCATTGTCCCCCTGCTGAGTTTTCTCGCCCTCACCACTCCGCGAAGGTCTCCTTTGACAAGGGTAATACCGGCACTCTGAATGGCTACATCCGTTCCGGTACCCATGGCAATTCCAACATGAGCCAGTGCAAGAGCCGGTGCATCGTTTATGCCGTCTCCGGCCATGGCTACAGCCCTGCCCTCTCCCTGCAGCTTTTTTATAACCTCGCCCTTCTGGTCCGGGGACACTTCCGCCTCAACCCGATCGATGCCAAGGCTCCTTGCAACAATTGCCGCCGTAGTCTTGTTGTCACCCGTCAACATAACCAGGTGTATGCCTTCTTTATGCAGATCCCGGATCGCTTCTTCCGAGGAACGCTTTATCGGATCCGAAACACCCAATAGACCCGCAAGAATGTTATCGATCAGGACAAATACAACAGAATGTCCTTTCTGGCGCATATTTTCCGCAGCATGAGTGAAAGAACCGGCATCCACGCCCAGATGGTCCACCAGCTTACGGTTGCCGACGACTACATTGCTCCCTTCCACCGTTCCCTGGACCCCCCTGCCGGTAATCGAGGAGAATTCCGTTGTCCTGTGCAACGACAATCCGCGGAGTTCAGCAGCGGATACGATGGCGGCTGCCAGGGGATGTTCGCTTCCTCTCTCCACACTTGCCGCCATGCTCAGCAGTTCAGACTCCGTCCAGACTCCTGTCGTAATCACAGATGTCAAACATGGTTTTCCCTCGGTCAGGGTTCCCGTCTTGTCTACAACCAGCGTATCCACACTGCCCAGCAATTCCAGTGCTTCTGCATTTTTAAGGAGCACTCCTGCACGGGCGGCGCGTCCCGTGCCTACCATAACCGACATCGGTGTCGCTAACCCCAGCGCGCAGGGACAGGCGATGATAAGAACGGCCACGGCGTTGACCAGCGCGTATACCAATTGCGGCTCCGGACCGAAGGAGGCCCACAGAATAAAGGCTATCAGGGACGCCAGAATGACGGCGGGAACAAAATAGGAAGATACCCTGTCGGCAAGCCGCTGGATAGGAGCTCTGCTGCGTTGCGCCTCGCTCACCATTTGAACGATACGGGCAAGAAGGGTCTCGTTCCCCACCTTTTCGGCCTGCATAACGAATGTCCCGTTTCCATTCACCGTTCCTCCGGTAACCTTGCTTCCCCTCGACTTTTCAGCAGGGATGGGCTCCCCGGTTACCATAGACTCGTCGATCGAACTGTATCCATCAAGTACAAGGCCATCAACCGGGATTTTCTCTCCAGGCCGTACCCGCAACCTGTCTCCGGGTTTTACCTTGTCGAGCTCTATGTCCTCTTCCGTTTTGTCGTCACGGAGGATGCGGGCGGTTTTGGGAGTGAGTGCAAGCAGGGCACGGATTGCGTCCCCTGTCTTTTTGCGGGCACGGAGTTCTATCACCTGCCCCAGCAATACCAACGTTATAATTACGGCGGATGCCTCGAAGTAAACCTCCGGAGTTCCACGCACTCCAATGAAGGATTCCGGCAAAGATCGCGGAAATAGAACAGCAATAACGCTGTAGAAATAAGCCGTCCCGGTGCCGACAGCAATCAGTGTAAACATATTCAGGCTTCGATTCACAATCGAGGCCCAGGCTCTCCGGAAAAAAGGCCCGCCCGCCCAAAGAACAACAGGGGAAGCCAGAACAAACTGAATCCAGACACTTCCCCCGAAACGCAATCCGAAAACCATTTCCCCCATCGCAATCAGGAGAACCGGAATAGTCAAGTACAAACCTACCCGTAACCTGCGGTTCATAAAATCAAGTTCGGGATTTTCATCATCCTGAAGGGATGCATTTTGAGGTTCCAGCGCCATTCCGCATTTCGGACAGATGCCGGCTGATTCACTTAATACTTCAGGATCCATGGGGCATGTATAAAACTTCACACTTCCCTCTTCCTCAACTTGAGGCAATTTTCCTGCCGTTAAATACCGCTCCGGATCCTGGCGGAATTTTTCCAGGCATCCCGGATTGCAGAAGTAATAGTCCCGTCCCTTGTATTTCCAGCTGGCGACAGCGTGATCCGGGTCGAATGTCATACCGCACACCGGATCCTTTACTTTGCGACCGGGAAGCATATTGAATGAGTCTTTTTCTTTATCCATAGAAATTCCGTTTGAAGCAAAGACCCTCTGGATTTTTTTACTTTCTTTCGAAAACAAGAACCGATTTATTTTCCCCACCGCGGAATCCGGAAGAAATCTGAATTACCTCCAGGACACCGTCTCCTTCCTTAAGATACCATTCCTCACTGCTTTTCATCTCCCTGTCACGTCCGCCGAAACTGAATTTCACCACTGAAGTGATTTTGAGATTTCTTTCTTCCTCGTTCAGGCTTGCAGTGGAAATTCTTTCCGCATTCATCACCCGCGATTTCATTTCCGAACCATCCAGGTTGATTTCTTCGCGGGAAATCCGGTCGTCGCCATATTCCGTCATGGAGTATTTCTTAACAAATACGACATCATCATCCTGTTCCACAATCATAAGGAAAGGCGGCTCTTCCCCCATCATTTCACCACCCGTTGTTGTGCCTTTGCTTTCATTCCTGATCCATTTTCCTGAAAAATCCACCGTAATCTTCTT
Organism: Acidobacteriota bacterium; assembly: GCA_037386985.1. Lineage (GTDB taxonomy): Bacteria > Acidobacteriota > UBA6911 > UBA6911 > UBA6911 > UBA6911. The sequence continues at coordinate 3,781 of JARRLM010000239.1, forward strand.
TTCGAGCGGTAAAGGAGGCAAATCACACGCTTGACGGAAAGGATTCATTATCTCCCGGAAGACAGGATCTTCCCGGCTTAACAGTCTGGGGTCATTTCCCATTTCCTTCAGAGCCGCAATATTCGCCCGCGCCATTCCCGACCATATGACCCAGGCCGTCCATTTGGGCTGTGCATCAAGAACTTCCAGCGAAGGAGGCGTGCCCACCTCTCCAAGCATCAAGGGTTTCCCGTTCGATAAGGCGACAAGTCCATCATAATATTCCTGCCGGAAGTCACTGCCGTAAACATCCAAAGCCAGAATATCCACGTGATCGTCTCCAGGATAATAGTTTGTGTATTTCCTGTAAGGTTCTGAAGGACGGTCGACGCTCCAGACCCAAACCAGGTTGTTCAGCTTATGGTGGTTTACATAACGGTCGTAAATCATTCTGTAGATATCTGCCGTTCCATTCTCTCCTACACGACCGCCCCACCAGAACCAGTTGCCGTTCATTTCTTTTTGTGCTGCCGGATCGCTTCTTTAACGATGTCGGGGCGGGCCAGGAAGGAGTCCTTGTCGCCATCTTCGGCAAAACCGAAATCGGAACTCCAGATTACGGGCGTTTTCCCGACTTCCTTTGCATAGAAACGGGTGTTTCGATCGCGGGCATTGGGAAAATTGTGCTGTCCGGTCAATACATATTTGCCCGAAATCTTATGAAACAGCTCAATCAGAGCCCTGGCCTCGGGAGTCGCATTGGGATTTGAAGGCTCAATCGCAAGGCCCATTCCACAAGTTGCCGCGAGAACAGCTACAGCGGCTGCGGCATGAATAACATTTTTAGGATTCATATCGTCCGGTCCTTGTTTGATTGCAGAATGGTGAGAATTCTATGAATAAAATCCAGCCATTGCAACCAGAGACATCTCACTGCCGGCCCGATACCGCTTCATCCAACTGCTTACAGAGGGCGGGCGCATTGCAGAATTGCATCCCGAAGCAGCGTTCCCAGACCGTAAAGCTCTCCATGCAAAGATATACAGGAACCTGCAGGTCTTCTTTCCGGATCCAGGAAATCATTTTCCCATAGATTTCTTCGCGGATGGGGCGAAAATACCGCAGTTTCCCGTGATGCCCCGGAACGAATTCACCGTAGGCAATTTTTGAGTCCGGGAACCGTCTTTTCACCACATCGATCAGGTGAGGCGGGAAACGAAGAGCCCCGAGCGATATCCACGCCACTCCGGCAGGATCAACAGAACGGAAGATGTCTCTTACCGCTTCCCGGTATTCGGATTCCCACTCCGCATAATGAATAATGGGATCGAAATGAAAACCTACTTTGTATCCCCACCTCTGGCATTGAAGGGCAGCTTCCAGACGTTCCTCCAATGAAGGAGATTTGGATTCCTCCGAAAAACAGACACGCTTTGAATTCACGGACCAGGAAACAACCGTATGGCCTCTATGGTCCAGGCCTTCCAGGTTGGCGATGCAGTCCGATTTTGTCTTAAGCTCGAGGTAACCGTTCGGAAGCCCGGCAAAGAAAGGCACCAGACGGCGGGAAAAACCCGTTATCGGGTCCAGCGCAAGAGAGTCGGATAATTCACCAGTCCCGATCCGGAATATCCTTTGAGGAGAGCGCCTCAGTGTATGCTCAACCTCTTCCAACAAACCATCAAAATTCGTACACGCCACCAGGGCCCCGCCGCCCAGGTAGGATTGCAGAACGCAATAGGTGCATTCCAGATGGCAGTTCCAGACACAACTGACGATATAATAATTGCAGCAGATATCCGCCCCAGATCCCTGACAGCGTTTCAGGAAACTCCCGGGATAGCGCATCAGGATCAGTGTCTGGCTGTCCTGAGACGGTGCTTCAATTCCGACCGACTGCTCCGCACATCGGA
>JARRLM010000239.1:5695-8368 GCA_037386985.1 Acidobacteriota bacterium
GGTTGCATCTGGAGGATACCCGATACATTTAATCTTCAATCTATTTTAAACAATCGGTCCAATTCCGGCTTGCGGGACGCTTCAAACAGTTCAGCGGCAAGTTTTCGGAAACGTTCGGCATCGAGAGCATTGAACCCGACACACAGATCCGGCGTTTCAAAATAGGGGATCTGCCGTAATCCGGATCGATCCCGGCAGACCCAGAGACTGTTTCCGTTCCACAAACATTTTCTCAGCCTGCGCTACTCTTGGATATCGTAATCGGTAAAGAATTGCATACACATTTTCCCCGCGCTGAGCCGGAGACAATCGGGGATTGTTTAAAACTTCCCGGACCTGAGGATCTTCAAGCGGCTTCCCGGGTTCCGCACCGTTCATGGCAGCCAGATCATCCAGCAGGCTGAAGAATTTTCTCTGGAGGCTGGCGCTCAAACGAATCTTCTCAAGTGAAAGTGCAATGGTTTCCCGAGAGGAGGAGGGGATTGTCGAAAGGTACTCCATACTGGCCTGCGTCAACCGTCCCTCTTTGAAATGCCTTCGAAAATCGGGATGAGATTCGTGCAGCACCATATGGGCGCGCAAGACTTCATTAGGTTTCAGATCCATTCGTGCAAGATAGATTCGGGTCGACCTCCAGTCGGAAACACCGAAGTCATTCTTCAGTTTGTAAAGGACACGCGCCTTTTCCAGGGGGTTCAACTGCCGATGCGAGAGATTGTCCCAGAGGGCAAGGTCAAAAAAATCCAGGGAACCTGAAGATCCGCTCTCTAAAATCCTGGCCAAAACAGTGGGTGTGTTCAGTTGTCGCAGGGCGTTCAGGCGTCGGAAACCGCATACGATTCTATACTGTAAATTCGACTTCAGAAGGACAACGGGATTCAATTGCCCGATTATACGAATCGAGGCGGTCAGCGGAACGGAAATTACCTCTTCACTAATTCTGAATGTCTCATTTTCAAAATCAATTTCTTTAATCGATATCTCTTGGCAGATCATGCCGGAAGCATAACGAAACAGGTACAGGATCTACAACAGGCATATGCAATTTCATTTTTTGTCGCCAGCCCGCAACGGATCGGTAAACCTCGATTCTATTGCAGATCGCGGATCCGAACCTCGATCTCCTGCTCGTCCTTTAACAATTCAACCAGTTTGGCCGTATCCGATTTTCCGAAATGGTAGGGGTAAAGCACCTTTGGCTTCATGGCCTTGGCCGCATCTGCAACCTGTTCGGGTGTCATCGTAAAAGGTAGATTCATGGGCAGGAAAGCCACGTCGATCCCCTTCAGTTCCTTCATTTCCGGAACGTTTTCGGTATCCCCGGCAACATAGACGCGCTTGTCTGCAAACGTCAGGATATAGCCGTTGCCGTTTCCCTTTGGGTGAAACTGCTTGTCAGGATTGTAGGCCGGGACCGCTTCGACGGCAATATCCGCAAAGGTTTGTTTATCGCCGTTTTTCATAACTATGGCGTCGGAAATTGATTTGGCCGATGCTGCATTGCAGACCACGGCTGTGTTTGCGGTACGAACGTTCTCGATTGCCTTCGCATCCAGGTGATCCCCGTGTTCGTGGGTCACCAATACCAGGTCCGCTTTGGGAAGCGTAGCGTAATCGGCATACATCGATACCGGATCTATATGGATGACCTTTCCGGCAAAGGAAAGCATAAGCGTTCCATGGCCGATGAAGGCGATTTTCAAGTCACCGCCGGAGGTTTTGATAACGTCTTCCTGGAACTTCTTCTGACCGTACACGACCGATGCAGCCATAATTGCCCCCAGTATAAGAGTAAGAAAGCACCGAAAAATTTTGGCATTGTTCATTTCTTCTCCCCCTTGAATCCCCAGTATTAGCACATCCACCGTACATGAACCAACATTATTTGAGGACAGACCACGTTCCTTACAGTTTTGATTGCACGTATCCTAAACATGGGACAATCAACGAAATCGCGCGGTCCGATCCCGATGACTGTTATTTCAAAGTCTCCATGGCCCGGGGGACGGTGTCGTCCGGTTTCACTTTATACCACGCCTGGATCACTCCTGCTTTTTCATCAATAAGGAATGAGGATCGGATGATTCCTTCATATTTCTTTCCGTACATCGACTTTTCGCCCCAGGCCCCGTAAGCTTTGGCAACCTTGTTGTCCGGATCCGACAGAAGGGGAAATCCCAGTTTGTACTTGAGATCAAACTTCATCTGCTTATCGGAAAGATCCGGGCTGATCCCGACAGCTGCGACACCAAGTTTTTTCAGGTCCTTCAAAGAAGTACTTACGCTGCAGGCTTGCCTGGTGCAGCCGGGAGTACTCGCTTTCGGATAGAAAAATACGAGCAACTTCTTTTCCTTAAAATCGGACAGTCTGACTTTCTTTCCGTCCTGATCCATAAGCGCAAAGGAGGGCGCCTTGCTTCCCGGTTTGAGTTTCGCCATAATCCTTCCTCCTCATCGTTTTATCAGTACTGTGATTTTACCCTAATCAAACAGAATGAGTCGAGTCAACCCGCTGACTCAGAAATAGCTTCACACTAAAATTCAGTTTTTCTTTTAATTTGAGAGTTCCGAGATACTACAAGTTTTTCTACTTTTATAAAGGAATTTCAATTGAACGACAACGTCCTTGGAGCACGGCAGCTTGCTGCCGCCTTCCGTACATACATGCCGAAT
>JARRLM010000240.1:0-6204 GCA_037386985.1 Acidobacteriota bacterium
GGATCCACAATGATGGGTAGATGGCTGAGCCGTTGCACTGCCGGAATGACGCTGAGATCGAGGGTATTGCGCGTGTGGTCCGTAAAAGTACGGATGCCCCGTTCACACAGTATGACGTTATAGTTGCCCTCGGAAAGGATGTACTCTGCAGCCATGAGGAGTTCGTCCAGTGTAGCTGAAATACCTCTTTTAAGCAGTACGGGCCGTCCCGATCTCCCTGCCCGTTTCAGCAGGGAGAAATTCTGCATATTGCGTGCGCCGATTTGGATAACGTCCGCGTATTTTTCAACCAGTTCGATGCTGTCGACATCAATAGCTTCAGTGACGATTTTCAGACCGAAATCCTCGCGGATTTCTGCCAGAATCTTGAGGCCGTCTTCAGCAAGTCCCTGAAAACTATATGGGGACGTACGTGGCTTGTAAGCTCCGCCGCGAAAAAGTTTAGCACCGGCTGCGGAGACGCTTTCAGCGATGGAGCGAGCCTGCTCGCGGCTTTCAACCGCACAGGGGCCGGCCACAATCGCAAGTTCACGGCCGCCTATGTGCACGCCGTCCCCCAGGTCGACAACGGTTGTTTCCTCTTTTAACTCACGGCCAACGAGCTTATATGGCTTCGAAACGGGGACACACTCTCCTACGCCCGGGAGAGATTCGAATGCGGCAGCTTCCAGCGGTCCCTGGTTTCCTGTTATACCGATAGCCGTTCTCGTGATGCCCGGAATCGGGTGCGCTTTGTACCCCATCGATTCTATCTTGCGGCAAACGGCTTCGATCTCTTCACTGGTAGCGTGTGATTTCATCATCACTAACATCGCTGAATCTCCTCAAGGCGCCGATAAATTGAGTCGCCCATTACAGGTTTTCCCGGGAACGGCCAACGAAACGGGGAAATTAAACATTCTACTACGGCCAGGTAAGAGGTCTCAATAGATCAGTCGAAATTCAATCCATAAAATATTAATTTTAATACAATTTGCGGGAAACTTTGAGGGGCCTTTTTATGGTCTTTATCCGGTGGGAAAATAAATAATGCGGTACTATTAAAGGGTTAGGAAGATGCTGTGTTCATGAAATAAAGGAGTCAGGAATCAGGAGTCAGAATATAGTTGTCGGTTAAATAATTACTGCCGTTCGGGTAAACATTTGTTTTTCAACTTGATTTTACAGAATTTGAATTTACATCATTTATTTGACTACTCCGGGCTGCCGGCTGATTCCTTTTAGCGGAATTGTCAGAATATATTTTCAGGCTGACCGGATAAAGTTGTTACGATGAGGAGTTATGGATTTTAAAGCTGCAGCGAAGGAGAAACTGGATTCTGTCCGCGAACGAATTGTCGGGTTAAGCCGGACGATTCACGCCAATCCCGAGATTGGCTTTAAAGAGGTTCAGGCATCGGAATGGATCACGGATTTTTTATCGGGTGAGGGTTTCAGAATAGATCAGGGTGCATGCGAACTCCCGACTGCGTTTTCGGCCAAATCAGGAAACGGCGCTTTACACGTTGCCATCTGCGCCGAATATGACGCTCTCCCTGAAATCGGGCATGCATGCGGCCATAATATTATTGCTGCTTCGGCGGTAGGCGCCGGAATCGCGGCTGCGTCGGTTGCCGATGAAATAGGGCTTACGGTTTCGGTTATCGGTACTCCCGGTGAGGAAGCCGGAGATGCCGGAGGAAAGATACTGATGCTGGAACGGGGTGCATTTTCGGACGTGCATGCCGCCATGATGGTGCATCCCGCCCCTTTTGATAACCTGACTCCCAGTATCATTGCCGCTTCCATGTTTGAAGTTCAGTACACGGGCAGGGAAGCACATGCCTCCGCATTTCCCCAACAGGGGATCAACGCCGCGGATGCGCTGACGATTGCACAGACTGCTATCGGGCTCCTGCGGCAGCATATCCGTCCTACGGACCGCATTCACGGAATTACGACTCATGGAGGAGATGCGCCCAATGTGATCCCGGCTCGAACGGCAGCAAGATATATTGTTCGGGGCCAAACCCTGGCAGACCTGGAGGAACTCCGCCCGCGCGTGTACAGATGCTTTGAAGCCGGAGCTCTTGCTACAGGATCGACGATGGAAATAATCGGCGGGGATAAACCCTATGCGGAGATGATCCATAATCACCCTATAGCCGCTGCTTTCAAACGGAATTCCGATGCATTAGGGCGCGCGTTTCCGGATGTGGCTGCACCCGATTCCGGGTTTTCGGCATCGACAGACATGGGGAATGTGTCCCATGCAGTGCCTTCAATTCATCCCATGATTGGAATCGATTCCTATCCTGCAGTGAATCACCAGCGCAGCTTTACGGAACAATGCGTGTCCGAATCAGCGGATCGTGCTGTATATGACGGCGCCCTTGCAATGGCCTGGACCGCCATCGATTGTGCTACAGATCCCGACCTTCGCACGCGCCTGTTATCCGATAAATAACGCAGGGCGAACACCAAATTGGGCCGAATCGAAGATTCGGCCAGGGGCGAAGACGGAAGGTTCGTCCCTGCGCAGAATACAGAAATGGAACCGAAAAACACACGGTTGTCTCCACGTCCTGTCCGTGGAGGAGCCTATGTACTCCATCTGACCGTTGGAAGAACCGTGTCACTTTGCGCGGGTGCTATCGGCGCTATCACCCTCTCCTCCGGACACTATGTTTATGTCGGAAGCGCCCGGAAATCGATAGAAGGCCGTGTCGCGCGCCACCGGCGGTTGGCGTATGCCAAAACCGGGAAACTCCACTGGCACATCGATTACCTTCTCATCCACCCCAAGATTGACCTGATCTACGAGGAGGCGTTTGCCGGATATGGGGAATGCGATATCGCACAGCGTATAGCATCCCTGAAAGGTGCTTCCGTCCCGGTTCCGCGCTTCGGAGCTTCGGACTGCCGTTCCGGCTGCGGGGCACACCTGTTTCGGGTGGAGGAATCGAAAAAGAATAAAATCTCGCCTCTGCTGATTCAGAGGAAAAGAGGGAAATTATAGCCTTTGTCTCGGATTTATGTAGGGGCGAACCTTGTGTTCGCCCCTTTTGTGATAACAAAGGCGTTTGTTAGAGAAAAGGGCGAACACCAACTTGTCCACCATAGCCGAAGGCGAAGACGGAAGGTTCGCCCCTACCTTCATTGAGAAGATAACGGTTATTTATGCCGCCGACAGTGCCGCTTTCAAGTCCGATTCAACATCTGTTGTTGGCGCTATATTGAATTTTTCCACCAGTACATTCAACACTGTTGGCGTGACAAACGCCGGAAGGCTGGGGCCGAGCCGTATATTTTTAATACCCAGGTGAAGCAGTGTGAGCAGAATGGCGCATGCCTTCTGCTCGTACCAGGACAGGATCATTGATAAAGGCAGGTCGTTGACCCCGCACTGGAAAGCCTCAGCCAGGGCACCGGCAACCTTGATGGCCGAATAAGCATCATTGCACTGGCCGCAGTCCAGGAGCCGGGGAATGCCTCCAATATCCCCGAAATCCAACTTGTTAAAGCGGTATTTCCCGCAGGCAAGAGTCAGGATCACGCAATCGTCAGGGACTGCTTCAGCGAAATCGGTGTAGTAATTTCTGCCTGATTTCGCACCGTCGCACCCGCCAATTAAAAAGAAACGCCTAACCTGTCCCGCTTTAACCGCTTCGATCACCTTGTCTGCGACTCCGAGAATTGCATTGTGGCCGAAACCGACAAGAATAGATTTCTCGGGTTCGTCGGCGGTGAATCCTTCAGATGCTTGCGCGGCTTGGATCAACGGCTCGAAATTTCGGTCTTGGATATGCGTTACTCCGGGCCACCCTACAAGACCGCAGGTGAATATGCGGCCTTTATAGCTGTCCCTGGGAGCCTGGATACAGTTTGTTGTCATCAGGATAGCGCCCGGGAATGCGGCAAATTCCTTGGCCTGGTCCTGCCATGCCCCGCCGTAATTTCCTACAAGATGACTGTACTTCTTCAACTCCGGATACCCGTGGGCCGGAAGCATTTCACCGTGGGTGTAGATATTGATACCCAAACCTTCCGTTTGCTCAAGAAGGGCTGCGAGATCCTGCAGGTCGTGGCCGGACACCAGGATCGCCTTGCCTTTGACGGGTGTTATACGCACACTCGCCGGTGCAGGATTGCCGAACGCGCCTGTGTTAGCACCATCCAGCATTTCCATAACGGCCAGGTTGATTTCGCCGCATCTCATGCATAAGGTAAAAAGGGCATCTACGGTTGGATTCGGGTCCGCGAGGTAGGAGAGAGCCTCATGAAGGAAAGCATAATCGGTCGGGTCCGCAAGGTAGGAGAGAGCCTCATGAAGGAAAGCATAAACGGCATCATCGTCTTTCCCTAAAATGTGGGCGTGGTCGGTATAGGCTGCAACTCCCTTCAGCCCGTATGTCAGCAATTCCTGCAAGCCTGTGAGATCGTCGCCATGAGCTGCTATGGCGGCCTGGATTCCAATACGCGATGCCTGCTCCCTGAGGTCGTCTGTTGAAGATGCTGGAGACCAGAGGGCCGGCCCTTCAAGTCTTTCCGGTTCCCGGCCCGCCTGACGGCAGGCTTCTTCGTAAAGAAGCTTGGCTTTCTGCTGCAACTCCGCCGCTTTCCGAATCATGGTTTCTATGCGCGCAGAATCGAAGTTTACGTTCGTTGTCGTTGTAAAGAGAGCTTCAACTATAAAAATGTCAATTTCGGTATCGCTCGCACCGAGACTACGAGCTTTGTGTGCATATTGACTGATTCCCTTAATCGCGTGGACCAGCAGATCCTGCACAGCCGATGTTTCAGGATCTTTGCCGCATACCCCTACACGGTCGCATCCGCGGCCGTCAAAAGTCTGTTCGCATTGGTAACAGAACATCTCCATATCTCGATCCCCCCAAATGTAGTTTGTTATTTCTCCTTCACAACTGATATCTTACCGATGGATTTCGTTATAAAATTGACATGAGTCAAGAAACGCAAAATTTATTCGAATTTACTACAAGTTCCTTAACGGCGGGAAGGATAAATAATGAACGTACGGCAGACACTGGACCAGGCGGGTTTTTTCGAAGGGATTTCCCGGCAGAGCAAGGAAGCGCTGTCCCGCGTTTGCATGCCGGTTGAACGCCCGAAGCATACGACCCTTTTTCGTGAAGCCTCTCCGGGGGAAGCGATGTATCTGCTGGCGCGAGGCCGCATATCCCTGCACAAGCTTTCACCGGACGGGCGCGAAGTTGTCATCAAGGTGATTCAGCCGGGCGAAGTGTTTGCAGAAGTCATCCTGTTCGAGAAAAAACACTATCCGGTAACGGCTGTTTCGTTAACCGAAATCCTGGTGTTTAAAATGTTGCGCCGGGATCTGCTGAATCTGCTCCGGCAGGAGGATTTTCGCGACGATTTCATTGCCATGTTGCTTCGAAAACAACGCTACCTGGCCAACAAAATACAGCAGTTGACCAGCCAGGACGTCGAACAGCGCCTCAGGGCTTTTCTCCTTGAACAATACGGGGAGCTGGAAGAGATTCAGGTGGAAATTAATAAAAAACAGTTGGCATCCGCTATCGGTGCTACCCCTGAAACCCTTTCCCGTTTGCTACAGGATCTCAGCCGCCGGAGCTGTTTGACCTGGAAGCAGGGCGTGATTCATACCACTTCCGATTTCTGGATTGATGATTAAATTTGAAGATTGAAAAATTAAAATCGGATTCTTCTATCTGTATTCGTTTTTTTCTGAAGCGGGAGGTTTTTCTGACAGTGCGTCTGCTGCACCTTCATGCGCGCCGTTTGTAATTTCGATCGCCCTGCGGATAAGACGCAACAATTCCGATTTATTCTGCTCTTTTGCCAGTTTCTCCAGAAATTCAAGCTCGCTCAGGGACTCTTTTGTGCTCTTCTGTAATGCTTTTAGTGCTTTCTTCAGCCTATTGTTCTCGCGATTGACATTCTGGTATGCGTCATCCAGGTTGAACATGACACTGTTTAAAATGCGGTAATACCCGTCCAGCATATCTTCAGGCGTAAAGTACTCGAGGGGATCCCCGGGTTCCGTTTCCTTTCCCCGCAGACGGGCTTCGGTGGATTTCAAACGCAGTGCCGCGGCTTTGAGATATAATTTTATCCTCGAATCAACTTTCTGATTTATCTGGATTAATTCAATTTCCTCTTCCGTCAGGAATTCTCCGGCAGGACGGGCAAATATACCTGTTACGGTAACTGTAAGAGACA
>JARRLM010000241.1:0-4276 GCA_037386985.1 Acidobacteriota bacterium
GGTCAATTGTGCAGGTAAGGGGCTGGCTCGTCCCCCGCATAGTCACCTGGACCTCTGAGGGAAAGTCGCTGGATATTTCCATCTGCGGAGGCAGATTGATGACTCTGACCGAAGCAGCCACTATGGTAACTGTCCCTGGCTCCCCCTGGATAAACAGCCACAGTATCCAGGCAAGGACAATTGCCGAAAGTTTCAAAAACCAGTTCTCCAGGAGCTTCTCTTTTATAAACAGGATCATATTGTTTCCGGACGCCGATCGGCGGGCTGGGATACGGATTTCACAGGGCGGTTTTCACACGCGGTTTCAAGTGAAGCACGCAAAGTAATGCCGTCAAGATTTCGCGTAATCTTTCCGTCCATTGCAAGAGATATTACGCCGGTTTCTTCCGATACTATAACGGCTACGGCGTCGGTTTCCTCGGTTATACCGATGGCGGCACGATGCCGCGTACCCAATTCCTTGCTGTGATAGGGATCGAGCGTCAGCGGCAAAAAACAGGCAGCAGCCGCTACCCGGTTATTCTGTACAATCACAGCACCGTCATGAAGCGGCGTATTGGGGTTGAAAATTGTTACCAGGAGATCGAAAGCGAGCAGGGCGTCCAGAACAATCCCGTTTTCTATATAGTTTTTCAGTCCGATGTCCCGCTCTATCACGATAAGGGCACCAATTTTTCTGGAGGCCAGGGTCGTTGCAGCCTGGGTGATCTCTTCAAAAGCCCCGCTTCTCTGTCGGCTGTGCCAGCCCAGAACAGGTGTCTTCCCGATGTTGGCAAGACCGCGCCGTATTTCATTCTGGTACAGTACGATGATGAGAATGACGATGTACGCAACTGCATTCTGAAGAAGCCACGTAATCGTGACAAGGTCAAGGTACCGGGAAATCCAGTGGACCAGGAGGAGGACGGCGATGCCGAAGGTCATCTGCACGCCTCTGGTACCCCGTATCAACAGAAGGAAACGGTAGATTATATAAGCAACCAGGGCAATGTCGATGAGATCGCGGAGAGGAAACCAGGGAGATTTAAAAAATCCTATAATCGAATCCATGGATACGGCGGCTCCTTATAAAAGCCTTCAGCAGACGATACACATTCCTGTTAATTCGGAATCGAAAAAACTGAAGAGAATCGATACTGATCCCGGCGTCGTGCATTTCAATTCACATCAGCATCCTATCTCATCAGGTGCGATCCGGCGCTTGAGAACCTGCCCCGACAATGGCATCGGTAACATCCACAATTTCCCGCATTGCAGCCACATCATGAACCCGCACGATATGCGCACCCAACACAATCGAAGCGGCAACGCTTGCGCCGGTTCCTAGAACCAGTTCGCCGGCAGGTTTATTCAAAATTGAGCCGATAAACGATTTGCGTGATGTCCCTACCAGGACAGGAAATCCGGCGGCACTCAATCGATCCAGGTTCCGAAGAATTTCAAAATTCTGTGCTTCAGTTTTCCCAAATCCAATCCCCGGATCCAATATGATCTTTTCTGAGGATACACCAGAGCTTTGAGCGCGCGCAACCGCTTCTTGGGCCCAGGATTCAATATCTCCAATGATGTCGGGGCTCGGGGGGATAGACTGCATGTTTATTGGCGTTCCCCGCATGTGCATCAGTACGACAGCCGCATTAAACTCGGCGGCTTCATACCCTATACGAGGATCTTTCTGAAAGGAGGTAACATCATTGATTATGGAAGCCCCCCTTTCGAGGGTTGCTCGGGCGACTTTCGCTTTTGAGGTGTCAATGGAGATCGGCAGCGGATATTCTTCCCCGAGACCTTCCAGTACCGGCAACAGCCGCCTTAACTCCTCATCGACGTCCACGCCCATGGATCCCGGGCGGGTCGACTCTGCACCGATATCGAGGATATCGGCCCCTTCTTCGGCTATTTTCCAGGCTCTTTCCACTGCGACATCCGGCGCCATGTACCGCCCCTTATCTGAAAAAGAATCCGGAGTGACATTGAGGATCCCCATGATGGACGTCTTCACGCCCAGTTCCAGGATTCTATTCCCGGCTTCCACCTTAAATTTTTTTCTTAATTGTATTGTATTCATAGTCGCCGGATCAGACAGAAATCCATACCGGCCCGCCCTGGCATAACGTGCATCAAACCACGGAGCCTGTGAAATGTATCTTCGTTCGGAACGGACCGGGATGATGCTGCATCCGGCAGGGCAGCGTACAATCCAGACCGGCAGATTCACTATGCCGGAGCGGGCTTCCCTTTTGGATTTATAAGCTGTGGCAATGAAGAGTCTTCCGGCTGCTTTTCTCCTTCAGTCTTTTCTTCCTCAGGCTTTCCGTCAGAATCGGAATCCGAGGAAGCAGCCGTTCGGGGCTTTATAGGCTGTCCTTTTATGATCGCCTCAATGTCGCAGCTATCCAGAGTTTCATATTCCAGAAGAGCCTCAGCCAGACGTATGAGTTTATCGCGGTGTTCTTCCAGCGTTTTCCAGGCGAGGGCGTATCCTTCTTCCACTATCCGCTTGACCTCGTGGTCTATGCGAATGGCTGTATCTTCGCTGTAATCACGATGCTGCGCAATTTCCCTGCCGAGAAAAATCTGTTCTTCTTTTTTTCCGAAAGACAGCGGTCCCATTTCAGGGCTCATTCCCCATTCAGATACCATTTTGTGCGCGCGCTCGGTTGCCACTTCGATGTCATTGGCCGCACCTGTTGTCTCCAGATCAAGAAACATCTTCTCGGCACATCGCCCGCCCATGAGTATGGCAATCTGCCCCTCAATGAATTCCTTGGTATAGTTGTGCTTGTCGGTCTCCGGAAGCTGCTGCGTCAATCCCAAAGCCATACCTCTGGGAATGATTGTCACCTTATGGAGCGGATCGCTTCCCGGCACCATATATGCGACAAGTGCATGCCCCGCCTCGTGGTAGGCAGTGACCTTTTTATCCTTTTCGGTAATGACCATGGACTTCCGTTCCTTGCCCATAAGAACTTTGTCCTTGGCGCCTTCAAAGTCGCTCATGACAACCATCTTCCGGCTGTAACGGGCTGCATTGAGCGCCGCCTCGTTCACGAGGTTGGCCAGAGCGGCCCCGGAAAATCCGGGTGTTCCCCTTGCAATCACCGAAACATCGACATCATCCGATAGCGGTATCTTCCGGGTATGCACTTTTATTATGCCTTCCCGGCCTCGAATATCGGGCAGCGGGACAACGACCTGCCGGTCGAACCGTCCGGGGCGAAGAAGCGCAGGATCCAGCACATCCGGGCGGTTGCTGGCGGCTATCAGGATCACCCCGTCATTGGACTCGAATCCGTCCATTTCCACCAGGAGCTGGTTCAATGTCTGCTCCCTTTCGTCATGACCTCCGCCCAGCCCGGCGCCTCGATGCCGGCCGACAGCATCAATTTCATCGATGAAAATTATGCAGGGGGCGTTCTTTTTACCCTGTTCGAAAAGATCCCGGACCCGGCTTGCACCCACACCGACGAACATCTCCACGAAATCGGATCCGCTGATGGAGAAAAAGGGTACATTTGCCTCCCCGGCGATACTGCGCGCAAGAAGCGTCTTCCCGGTTCCCGGCGGTCCCATGAGTAGAACACCCTTGGGAATGCGTCCACCCAGTTTCTGGAATTTCTGGGGCTCTTTCAAAAACTCTATAATTTCCGTTAATTCTTCTTTTGCCTCTTCAACTCCCGCGACATCCTTAAAGGTGATTTTCTTCTGCTGGCTCGACATGAGCCGTGCCCGGCTCTTGCCGAAGGAAAGGGCTTTATTGCCTCCGCTCTGCATCTGACGCATGAGAAAAATCCAGAACCCGATCAACAGGATGAAGGGCAGCCAGGAAGACAAAAAGACATACATCAGCCCGCTGTTGGAAGACTTTTCAATATTTACCAGGACTCCATTTTCCCGAAGGGTTTGGACCAGATCCCAACTGGATTCGGGCGGGATGGTGGTTTTGAACTTTGTGCCGCTATTGTCCTCGCCATCAAGATCTTCACCCATGATCGTGACGGACTTGATCTTCTTTGCGGTTATATCCTGATAAAAGGTCGTGAAGTGTCTCTCTTCGACATTAACGTCTTTTATATTGTAGAATAATTGCCACAAAAGGATCAGCGACACTACTATCGCCAACCACACAAGAATATTTTTCAAATTGGTACTCAAAAGAGGAACCTCCCATGAGTTCTTCATAACCGCACCGGGCGGTCTATCAAACGGATAAGGCTCAAAATTGCTTATTATTTAAGAAGAACCCAATTTTTAGTATACCAGACATCTCCCGTCG
>JARRLM010000242.1:0-4744 GCA_037386985.1 Acidobacteriota bacterium
AGAACGCCTCACGCCTGCGGTTTTACGAGCGATACGGAGTCCGGCCCATATGCAACACAGCCTACGAAACCCCGGTTAGCGAGGGGGACGACTGTCCGCCGTACCTTATGTTCGATGGGCTCGGGTTGGACAAGCCTTTATTCCGGGCAAGAGCCCGGGAAATCATCCGCGCAATCCTGGAAAGAAAATACGGCAATGTCTGCCCGAAATCCTATGTCGAAACGGTTGTATGTTCTTTCAAGGACAATCCAGTTCGATTTCGCGAACACCGTTATTCCGGGAAGGAGATCCCTCCCGGTGTAAAGATTAACAATACGAGCGGAATGCCCATTGCACTCGTGATCAATGAAAAACATGATATTCACCACGTATCCGACCGCGGGTATGTGGAATCTCCGGTCCGCATAAAGTCCATTCTTCGGGAGATTATTCCAACCGGCATATTCGAACTCTTCGAACCGCAAAATCATCCGGAAAAAGATATTCGTGCTGTCCATGACGGGGCCTTTGTCGACTACATGAAAAAAGTCTGCAATAATGTGCCGGGGAATAATTCCATATATCCGTATGTTTTCCCGATCCGCAACGCTACCCGTCCGCCGGTCGAATTGCCTATTCGTGCCGGATATTACTGTATCGATACCTTCACTCCACTGAACCATAACGCCTATCTGGCCGCCAAAAGGGCCGTGGACTGTACCCTGACCGCCGCAGACAAGATCCTGGAAGGTTACCCGATTGCCTATTCGCTGGTGCGCCCTCCGGGCCATCATGCCGAACGGCGGTCTTTCGGCGGATTCTGCTATTTCAACTCGGCCGCTATCGCAGCCCACTATCTCAGCGACTATGGAAACGTGGCCATTCTGGATATGGACTACCATCACGGTAACGGGCAGGAAAACATCTTTCTTAAAAGGAACGACGTTCTGACCGTGTCCATTCATGGCCATCCGAAGTTTGCCTACCCCTACTTCACGGGATTTTCCGATGAAACTGGAGAAGGAAACGGCGCGGGCTTCAATGTCAATTTTCCGTTGCCGGAACAGGTGGACGGAATCATGTACAGGGAGTTCCTCGATAAAGCCTTGAGAAGAATCCGGAAATTTTCACCCCAATTTTTAGTGGTGGCCCTTGGACTGGATACAGCCAAAGGGGATCCGACCGGAACATGGAGCTTGAGCGCGGGAGATTTTCAACAAAACGGAGCCTTAATCGGATCGTTGCGATACCCGACCCTGGTCGTTCAGGAGGGCGGCTACAAAGTCCGATCTCTCGGCACTAATGCGCGCCATTTCTTCAGAGGAATGTGGGCGAAATATCATTTCCCGGGCGCGCCTGAAAAGAAGGAAAAGAAAAATTGAACACGGCGGATATTTCATACCGATATGCGGTGGAGCCGGACGATTCGGGCAGGGTTCGAAATATAGTGGAATCGAGCGGTTTTTTTAACCCTGAAGAAATAGAAGTGGCCGTGGAACTCGTTGTCGAACGGCTTACAAAAGGAGAGAAAAGCGGCTATCACTTTATTTTTGCCGAGAGCGATGGCCGGACAGTCGGGTATGCGTGTTTCGGGCCGATTGCCGGAACACAATGCAGCTCCGATCTTTACTGGATTGCCGTCGACAACGGCTCCCGCGGAAAAGGTATCGGGAAAGGGCTGCTTGAAAAATCTGAAGAGGCAATCCGGGCAATGAAGGGGCGTCGAATCTATGTCGAAACCTCTTCCCGCGATCGGTACGCACCCACTCGGACGTTTTATCTCAGTAATAGGTATCGGCTGGTGGCAACGCTGGATGATTTTTATGCCCCGGGAGATTCAAAAAACATATATATCAAAGAGCTTTAGGAAAATACCATGGACGCATTTCTTGATTCGGCTGCATATACGTGGGTGATCCTGCCCGTACTCATCTTTTTTACCCGGATTATTGACGTGAGTCTGGGAACCCTGAGAATTATTTTCATAAACCGGAACCTCAGATACTATGCCACCGTCAGCGGTTTTTTTGAGGTGCTTGTCTGGCTTATGGCCGTACGCCAGGTCTTCCAAAAGTTGGACAGCCCGCTCTATCTCGTTACCTATGCGGCGGGATTTGCTGCGGGCAACTACGTCGGTGTCTTAATTGAGAACAAGATTTCCATTGGGCGTGTGGTCATCCGCATTATAACGCGCCGGAACGCCGACGCGCTTGTGTCTTTCCTGCGCTCTTCCGGATACGGGCTCACAACAGCCGACGGAGAAGGAGCGACGGGACCTGTTAGGATCATTTTCATTATTATCGAGCGAAAAGATATTCAAACTATTGTGAAAAAGATCCAGGAATTCAATCCTAATGCGTTCTATTCAGTGGAAGATGTGCGCTTTGTAAGCAGCGCGGTCACTCCAAACCGCCTTCCCGCCCCCCGAGGATGGATACATTTCCACACCAGGATGCGTGAGAAGGCAATGAACGAAACCAAAATTGCTTAACATAAAGAATATCCTATTCCCGACGGATTTTTCAGGCTGCGCCGCTCAAGCCCTGGAGCACGCTCTCTTTCTGGCAAAATTCTGCAACGCAACGCTTCACATATTCCATGCCATCGTTCTTCCTCAGAAAGATCCTCACAATCCCGCTTTCTATTTCCCGGATCTGGAAACGATCCGGAGTAAACTGAAAAAAATAGCCCGGGTGCAGATGGATGGGGATTTACATGCTGCCGGCGAAATCGAAGGAGACATCAACATTACAATGGAGGATGCATGGGGTGTTTCGGCAGCCGGGATGATACTGAAATATGCGGAGGAACATAGCGCAGACCTGATCGTAATGGGAACGCACGGTCGGTGCGGATTAGGGTACATGTTTCTTGGAAGCATCGCTGAAGAGGTTGTCCGCAAGGCCCCCTGCGCTGTATTTACGGTCCGGGAATCCGAGAAAGCCGCGCCGCCGCGAAACACGTCTACAATTCTTTCCCCGATAGACTTCTCCGGTCATTCCATTACGGCCCTTTTGGCGGCAAGAGACTTCGCCAAACTTTACGATTCGAAATTGCAGGTTCTGCACGTTATCGAGGAAACAACACATCCTGCTTTTTATGGAATAAGCAAGGAGATCGTCTGGGGGCTTC
Organism: Acidobacteriota bacterium; assembly: GCA_037386985.1. Lineage (GTDB taxonomy): Bacteria > Acidobacteriota > UBA6911 > UBA6911 > UBA6911 > UBA6911. The sequence goes on from JARRLM010000242.1 coordinate 3,112, forward strand.
GGGCTGAAATTGCCATCCAGTCAAGAAAGGAACTGGCACGGATTTTTGACGAATTTAAGGAACCGGATGTCCCGTGGGGAATTGATGTTGTCGCAGGTCATGTAGCGGATGAAATATTGGAATACGCTCTCCGTAAACAACCCGGCATGATTGTCCTGGCGACTCACGGTATGTCCGGATTGCAGCATTTTCTTCTGGGAAGCGTTGCTGAGAAAGTAATTAGAAGAGCTTCCTGCCCCGTTCTAACTGTCAAGCCTTTCGGAGCATCGCCGATTTAACCTACTGATACGCTATCTTACCAACATTTCAAGGCTCATAGGAAGTTCAGCCCGAAAGCATTCCCGTTTCATGAAAAAGGGGACGCTCTGAAACCGGAAATATGGAAACAAATATTGAATTTTTCAGCGGGTGAAAATAGAAGGTGAAATAAATTGACAAACTGAAACCGACATCTTAATAGTTCTTGCCGCGAATGTGTGCGGAAAATGATGAAAAATGTATGTTGTTGATATTATGATGTTTATGCGGACTACGAGGCGTAAACAAGGAGGTCAAATACCATGAATGTGAAACCCCTGCACGATCGAATTCTTGTGAAACGAATTGAAGAAAAAGCGGCGGTTCAGGGAGGGATTATCATTCCCGATACGGCAAAAGAAAAGCCGATGGAAGGAAAGGTTGTAGCTACCGGACCAGGCAAGATGCTGGACGACGGGAAAAGATCCAAGATGGATATCAAAAAAGGAAATCGGATTCTCTTCGGAAAGTATTCCGGAACGGATATCAAGATTGAGGAAGAGGAACTGGTCATCATGAGGGAAGATGACGTCCTTGCGGTTATTGAAAAATAGCCGGAAGAAATTACCCGTTAAAGAATGAAACAAACCTAACAATTTTAAGGAGCTGGTGCTAATGGCCGCTAAAGAGATTATTTATGGCGAGAAATCGCGTCAGGCATTGGTTCGGGGTGTCAATCAACTTGCCAATGCGGTGAAGATTACATTGGGACCCAAAGGGCGCAATGTTGTTTTGGACAAGAAGTTCGGTTCTCCGGTAATTACCAAGGATGGAGTTACGGTTGCCAAGGAGATCGAACTGAAAGAGGGCGTGGAAAATATGGGCGCTCAGATGGTTCGGGAGGTGGCCTCTAAAACTTCCGATGTAGACGGCACTACGACGGCGACCGTTCTGGCTCAATCTATATTCCGCGGAGGGATTAAGAATGTCGCGGCCGGCGCCAATCCCATGGCTTTGAAGCGTGGAATTGAAAAAGCCGTTGAAACCGCAGTGGCTGAACTTAAAAAACTCAGCAAGCCTGTAACGGGAGATATGATCTCCCAGGTCGGCACCGTCTCGGCCAACAACGACAAGACCATCGGCGGCATAATCGCAGAGGCCATGAAGAAGGTGGGCAAAGACGGTGTCATCACGGTTGAGGAGGCATAATCGATAGAGTCTTCCCTGGAAGTGGTTGTAGGACTGCAGGTCTAACGTGGGTACATTTCACCATATTTTGTGACCGACGCCGAACGCATGGAGGCGGTGTTCGAGAACGCTCTGATCTTGCTGCATGAAAAAAAGATCAGTTCGATGAAGGATCTTCTGCCTTTACTGGAGCAGGTGGCAAAGAGCA